>CAZYLG010000119.1:0-6343 GCA_964648565.1 uncultured Thermoplasmatales archaeon | reverse complement strand
ATTGGAATCGACTTGATTTTAATTACTTTCAAACACCTTTATGGTGAAAAACTAAGGGTAATTATGATTGCTTAGAGAAGAAACATAAAAAAATTAAAAAAGATAAGAGGATTGAAAAGCAATTTCTTATCTGAACTTTTTATTTATTAATACAAAAAAGAATAGTGAAAGAAGAAGGATTAGAAATTGGAAACCTGGCGTATTTTTTTGAGGACTTTGGTCTAAATCACATTGAATATCATTAAAGGATACACTGATTTCTGCGCCAAGATCGCCTTCGTATTGATGACTTGGTGCAATACTATTAAATGATTCAAAAACATATTTTTCACTTTCTCCTGTGCTTTGCAAGTTAAAATCATGTTCGTCAATGTAACCAGCATTGTCTGCCGCAAACACCTTAGCAATCAATTGTTGATTATTTATTTCATAAGGCTCTGCTGATGAATACGCTGTAGAGTATGGTTCGACAGTGATTTTCGCATCAACATTGCTAGGTAAAGGTTGCAAGTAAATCTTATCATCTGCTCGAAGGACCGTGTAACTATAATCATCCATTCCATCAGAAGCATCAGTAACCTGAACCGTATAAAAATCCACTTGATCATCAGGGACTGATATGTATGAATCTGGTAATCGAAATGCACATGTTCTGTTCGTACGGGTATAATCTCGTGCTGGACCAATGACTAATCCCTCTTCATATTCTAAACGGGTTACATTATCTGATAGATCGATAAACCGATATTCGCCAGTTGCTTCATTAGTATACACCCAAGGTTCACCCCAATCATATTCTCCATTTCCCTTACGGGTATCAGCAAAAAAACCATGTAATACGAATAATTCATCAATTTTATCCGCATCTTTTGGTTTTGCTTCTTTTAAGGCAAGATAATATTCATAAAAATCAGCTCGTTTCACTTTCAAAATTTCCCAAAGTGTTTCAATGGAATAATACAAAGAATCTCCATCTTCATTATCATTATCATATAAATCCCACAATAAGGAGGCCACTGCGAATTCCTCAAGTCTTCCACTTCCATCCCATGGTTGATAATTCTTTTCAAGACTACCAAATCCCCCGTAAATATCTGAGTCGTCTTGACTGAGTTCATCAGATATTACCAAGGCCATGAATTCTGCGAATCCTTCCACAAATGAATCTGCCGTGCTAGGATTTAAAAAACCATTATGATTAATGTTACCTGGCAAGTTATCTCCCTCAGGCCAAGCACCATAAATATCATACATTACGTGATGGGAAAACTCGTGATATTCACGGTTTTTTGGTCGATCAGTATCACTTAATGAAGCATCACTATCTGCAATAAGAATATCAGAATTCCCCTGTGAATATAAGGTATCTCCCTCTGTGTTACCTACCCAAACGGTCACTGGCAATTTATGATCCAGGGTAAGATCAAGCACTCTCAAATAAAAATCGACTGCTTCATGCATATGATAATAGATTACACCCATATGCCGTATATCAGAAACCGTGTTCAAATTAGTAGTCCATGTTGCATAATTTGGGTCTGCATCAATATTAAATCGAATCTCTGGGTTTTCATCCTTAGTTATCATAAATTTTTTTCCAGCTATTACTTTTTTGTAACTATCTCCATAATCTCTAAATCTGAGATTAAAATACATTGTGCCATCACGTTCATATTCGAAATCAACAGATAGTGTTGCTTGTAGTCCATCTTCACCAGGTTCAATTCCAACGAGTGGAATTTGAAACGATCCATCTTTATCAGTTTTTCCTTCCAAGGTTTTACCATCTACAAGAATTCGAAGATTGCAATAGGGAAGAGGATTAGCAAAAGCATCCGTGACAGAACCCCATGCATATTGCTCTTCTGGTTCTTCCTCAATTTCATCACGATCATAAAGATAAAAATTATGAGAAAGATCATCCGTTGGTTCAGAGACACTTCCAGATGTTAGAATAAATGATGATACAACATTTTTCACGTCTGTTTTCACTTCTTCCAATTCAGCATCTCCACTTCCAGCAGGAAGGCGAACATATCGACTGGCTTCAACTTTAAGAATGCCGCTATTTTTCGGGCTCATATCTGCATAAAGATAATAATCGATGTCCACGTAATCATAATCATATCCTTCTCGTTGCGGTTCATACTCAACGAACTCAATAGCATTCTGTCCTGTTAATCCACCTAGAGAACCAATTTGTGTTGCTTCTGATTGTCTAAAACTCTCAAAACTATCTGTCATGGTTTCAAGATCTTCCCAAAAGGATTCTATTTCCACTTTTATGTTGTAATATTGATTATATGTAAATGTTGATCCACCTGAGCTTGGAGTCTCAGTTTCCTCGGCATATGAAAAATGGGCTGCATTTGCACTTGTTTCATCTCGTGTGAAATCATAACCAGATGGTGGTGTTGCAGTTGATTCGGAACTTCCAATCATATAATACCGTTGGACTTGACTGATGTACTTATAACACACGGTACATTCTTCATTTTCTTCACCACAAAGTAGAGGATTGGTCTCTCGATTACAATCAGTAAAACCATAATATTCAGAGGTTTCATCGGAAGTGTCAATGTATTCATTCCCTGGAAGGATTTCTGCATACACAAATGAAACAGTCACATAACTCATTCCAACTTGATCGATCGGTCTGAAGCCAAAATGAATGGTTTCTTCACCATTATATTTCATCGCTTCCCGAAAGTTACCTGAAGAAGCAATAGATACATCCCCTGATGTTGTGGCGTAGGGATGAGAGTTTCCAACATCTAGGATTATATAATTTGCTTGCTGTTGAGTGATTTGATCAGTGATATGCACGGTGACATCAAAGGACATATACTGGAAAATATTTTCTGGCAGTTCGATGTATAATGCATCGTTTTTTGTTTGTGCTTCCGATTCAACCCAATTTTGAGCTGCAACGTTTATTGTGGTCAAAAGGAGCAATGATATGAATAGTAATATTGTAGTTGATTTCATTTTTCTTCCTCAAATTTTTCCGCTTTTGGTAGTTTAATCGAGGTTTTCATGAATGAAAAAATTTTTTAAATATTTATCCAATAAAAAATTCAGATTATATCATAATATTTTTAAATTAACACTAGTTAACATTTTGAAAAAATAAACGTAGCCATAGATTATCTAAATTACACTTAGAAATCTATTAAGATCAAGTGGAGGAATGGGAAAATCGACATCGTAGAATTCCTCAGAGAAAGAGAAAAACAAGGTATGAACAATACTTACGCTCTAGGAGACGATGAATCTGAAGAATCATATGAACAACTTGGTGAAACAGAAAAGTACCGTCTTTTATTTGATAATGCTTCTGATTCAATCGCAGTAGTTGATAAAAAAGGGAATTTCATTGATTTAAACAAAAAATTCGAAGAAGAAAGTCATTTTCATAAAAATGAAATGCTTGGGAAGAATGTCTTCACATCAGGGATAGTGACCAAAAAATCCTCAATGAAACTTCTTGCAATTTTTTCAAAGGTGATTAGAGGAGAACACGCCCCCATTATCGAAGTGGAAGGAGTTACAAAAAATGGTGATTTGGTCCCGTATGAATTACGAGCAGTCCCCTTATTTAAAAACAAAAAGGTTGTTGCTGCACAAGCAACATTAAGAAATCTCACAGAAAGAAAGGAAAATCAGCAAGCATTAGCGAAAAGTAGACAAAAATATCGCGAAATCTTTAATCGAAGTCGTGACGGCTTTGTGATGGTCGATGAGAACGGGCGCATTATTGACGTAAATGACGCGTATTGTACCATGGTTGGATACACAAAAGAAGAATTGCAAAAATTTCAGAATTTTTATGAAATTACTCCCAAAAGTTGGAGGGAATGGGAGCAAAATGAGATTTGGAATAATCGTTTATTGAAACAGGGATACTCTGGCAGATATGAAAAAGAATACATCAAAAAAGATGGGACAATATTTCCAGTTGAATTGGAATCTTATCTAGTTCGTGACGATAACGGAAACATTGATTATCTATGGGGCGTCGCTCGAGACATAACAAAGAAGAAGAACGATGAAAAAGAAAGAGAGCGCCGTCTTAAAGAAATGAACCTTATCACTGATGTTGTGGTAAATGCCAGTCGAATGCAAGATATCGATAAATTATGTAAATATGTTGGTAAAACAATTCAATCGTTGAATGAAAAATCTTATGTTGCCATTTCATTATATGATCCTGTTGCAGAAGGGATTCGTATCCGCTCTTTATGTGGTTTTGAATCAGTTTCTGATTCACTAAACACTCTTTTTAAGGAAAACCCCGTGAAAAAAGTGGTTAAACCTAGAAAAATACGGAAAGATTCACAACTTTATCTCAGTGGTCAATTAAGACCAGTACCTGGTGGATTATATGCTATCATGGCAGATACATTATCTAAAGAGAAATGTCGTGAAGTTGAAAAACTCCTAGGAATTACTGCAACTTATCGAGTAGGATTATCTCTAAACAAGAAACCGTTTGGTAGTATTTCAATCTTATTAAAAGAAGGAGAGAAGATACATTTTAAATCTGCAATTGAAACTATTGCCAATCATTTCTCTGTAATTATTCATGAAAAACAAGCGGAAATAAAAGTTAAAAAGAGCAGGGAACAATTTCAGAATTTATTTGATAATCTGAAAGATGGTGTTTTTGTTCATTCTCTTTTACCGGGCAATCGACCAGGTCCTTTTGAACAAACAAATAAAGCTGCATCAAACATTTTGGGTTATTCTCCAGAAGAATTTAAGCAGATGTCTCCCTGGGATTTGGATGATCCTGATAGTTCAAATGAATACATTCCAAAAGTCATGCATCAATTAAAAGAGAAGGGTGAAGCAGTTTTCGAAGCTGTCCAAGTTGCTAAAGATGGGAAAAAGATACCTGTGGAAGTAAATGCTAGTATCGTTGAGTATGACGGGAAACGATCAATTATATCTGTTACTCGTGATATTTCGGAGAGAAAGAAAACTGAATGGAAATTACGAAAAAATGAAGAACGATTACGTGAGAGTGAACGAGATTTAAAAGAATCTCAAAAGCTAGCTAAGTTGGGAAGATGGGATTATATTCACGGTGAAGATAAGTTAGTTTGGAATGAGATGATCTTTGATATTTTTGAAAGTGATCCTGAATTATTTGATGAGACTTACGAATCATTTTTAGCAAAAATTCATCCTGATGATCGTGAAAAAGTGAATAATTCATGGAAAAAATCCCTTCAAGATAAGGATTCGTATACCATTGAACACAGATTGCTTTTCAAAGATAATCGAGTGAAATGGGTAAAGGAAAAATGTCGAACTGAATTTGATGAATTAGGAAAACCAGTTCATTCCATTGGTATTGTACAAGATATAACTGATCAGAAGAAAGCTGAAGAACGATTAAAAAAGGCTCATGAGACGTTAAAAAAAATGAATCAGACCCTTGAGAAAAAAGTCGAGGAACGTACCAGTGAAGTTCAACAATTATTAAAGCAAAAGGACGAATTCATTAATCAATTGGGTCATGATCTCAAAAATCCTTTAGGGCCATTTTTACAATTGTTGCCCATTCTTGAGAATCATATCTCTAATGAGAAAGATAAACATATGATCCAGGTATTGAATCGGAATGCTAATTATATGCGAAATCTAGTAAAGAAAACCATTGATTTAGCAAAGTTGAATTCATCAAAAACCAAATTTATTTTCGAAAATGTGTCATTAGGAGATATTGTCACTGATGTAGTTGCAGTGAATGTTTCCTTGTTTGATGATAATGATGTGACAGTTGATAATAATGTTTCCACTGATTGTCTAGTTCATGTTGATCCTTTACATATTGAAGAGGTGTTTACGAATTTATTCAATAATGCAGTGAAATATTCCAATGATGAACAATGGATATGTATTGATGCATTTGAAAAGGATAATTTTGTTATTGTTTCTGTTCACGATAAAGGAATAGGAATTTCAAATGAACAGTTGCCCTTTTTGTTTGATGAGTATTATAAAGCTGATGAAAGCCGGCATGATTTTGATAGTAGTGGATTAGGATTGCCGATTTGTAAACGAATCATTGAGAAACATGGTGGAAAGATATGGGCCGAAAGTAAAGGGATTGGACACGGAAGTACGTTTCATTTTACCTTGCCTAAATCAGAAATAAATCATAAGGAAAAAAAGTAGTTTTATACTGCTATTATCTTTTTTTTATTATCCTACGCGAGTTTAATGATTTCCAGTAGTTATTCTTTCTCATCTTTGAAATGCAGAATACGTAAGGAACATATTGGATCTAATATTTTCTATGTCTTATCTCCCATTTTTCTAAACTTTTTTCTAT
>CAZYLG010000118.1:0-6414 GCA_964648565.1 uncultured Thermoplasmatales archaeon | reverse complement strand
CCGGATAGAATTGTCAAACAACATTAATAATTACTATCTTTACATAATACATAGTAATGAGGGATGAATACAGTAGTAAGCAGGTCAAATTTAGGTTTTTCAATCAAAGAATCAATATTTGTTATTGTTCCCTTTTTGTTATTTTACTGCTCATCTTATCTTCCATTACATTTCCAACTCCATTATCTGAACCTGTTGATGCTGGATCGTATCTGATAGAATTCACGCTTCCACCACTCCTTCAAACATTGTCTGATGATTCAAGAAGTACAATATTTAATACTTCTTTTTCTGTGTTACTTCCAAAAGTTACACAAATAAGACAAAACATTAGTCGGTTTCAACATCAAGCAATTAATCAAATAAAATCTATTACTAACCAAGAATTAAATGAACAAAACCTGAAACAATATCACCTCTTATTTAATGGAATTTGGATCAATCAACTTACTGATCGTTCCATTCATGCCATAGAACAACTTTCATTTGTTAAACGCATCGAAAAAGATATGATTCTCAGTGTTTCAAATGAGATCAATCAACCAAGGTCTCTTTCTCTTATTTCTTCAAAAGATGAACAAATTAATACCACTACCTTAATAAATGATCTTTCCCAGTATTCTGGAAAAAATGTTTCCATTGCATTTTTCGACACTGGAATCGATTACACTCATCCTGATTTATCCCATGTTTATCAAGGAGGATACGATTTTGTTAACAATGATTCAGATCCATACGATGATCAAGGTCATGGAACTCATGTTACGGGTATTACTGCTGCACAACCACCAACAATGACCTCTATAAATCAACATGTTTCAGGTATTGCTTCAAATAGTTCAGTGTATGCATACAAAGTCTTAGATGAAAACGGAGAAGGATACACCTCCTGGTTTCTTTCAGCTTTTGAACGTGCAATGGATCCAAATCAAGATGGAAACCTTAGTGATCACCATGATATCATTTCAATTAGTGCAGGAAACCCTAAAGGTTCTATCTCAGATCTGATGAGCACTGCCGCAACTCAAGCAGTAAATGCAGGAATAACCGTGATTGCTGCAGCAGGAAACAATGGGCCAACTATGAACACTATTAGTTCACCAGCTATCGCACAAAAGGTAATTGCTGTAGGTGCATCTATTCAAAACACTCAAGTGGCTCCATACAGTTCAAGAGGCAGTCTGTCTGAATCAACTATTAAACCAGATATTATCGCACCAGGTCATCAAATCACAAGTACCTGGCCGAATAATCAATATCAAACACTAAGTGGTACCAGTATGGCAACTCCTTATGTTACTGGCATCGTAGCCTGCTTACTTGAACAAAATCCTAATTTAACCCCTCTTGAAATACAAAAAACACTTCACATTAATGCTCACTCATTAGGATATAATGCATCCACCGAAGGATATGGACTAATTACTACCAATCAAACATTTAAATTACAACCATTAAAAGAAGTAAGTATACAAAGCATTCAAAACATAAACTCAGAATATTTAAGTATTAATCTTAGTATACCAAACATTGATTCAATCATTAATCTTTCAATAACTCTTTTTAGTTCAGAACAACAAATTCCTAAACTAATTAAGCAATTAATTCAACAAACTGAAACAAGATTTACTACCATTAACCTACCGATTCAACATCTAATCTCAGGATATTATCTTCTTCAAATAAACCTAACAGATCAACAATATTTATTTCAATTAGAACAACACGTGTTCATAAAAAACAATAATCAAACCTATATTAATTATCCACAGATAATCCCTGAATCAACAGATTTTTCTTGTAGCATAAATGATTATTCACAATCAATTACGCCATTGTTCCTTTTTTATGTTCCCCTGAGAAGCATTCAATTCAAAAGAGGCAACACGGTTACCTTTACCGCCCCCTCAATTCCGTTTTCACAAAAAGAAACAAGAACAGCTGTACTATTAACCATAATTCCTCAATTCCCACCAAAAATCGAGAAACACCGCATAACCATAGTTAACACAGACCACACTTAATCAGAAAGAACATCTTCGCCGCCAGCAAACAATAATTGAAGCAAGGTGTACATATCTTCAATGCCCAAAAAATCAGTATTTCCCGTTGGAATTAATTTAGCATGCGATTGAAAATCAATGATCATCCGAACGATATCTTCATTGATTTGTCGATACATAGAAGAATGCTCAGATTGAACTGCTGATTCAAGACTATACGCATCATCTGCCCAACTCAGTACTTGATCAAGATCCTTTTTTTCTAACACATCTGCTTTGGAAAGCACACTAAACTGAGGAAGTCCAAGTCGAAAACTGGTAAACAAAGATAATAATAATTGACTGGTGAACCCAGAAGCTGATTTGGCAAGAATTGGGTCAACAAGATAACAGACAGCTGAATGCTGAGGTTGCAAGGTCGTAGCAATAATTCTTCCAGAATTTCGAAATACGAATAATTCTAATTGACCTGGTGTGTCCACGAACACATAATCAGTTTTAAATGATTCAATACTTTCTTTCACATCATCAATATTCACCGCAAGTAAATCCGCACAAGCTACTTGAGCTCCATTTGGACCAAGTTCATGAGATTCCATGACTTCTTTTAATGAAATCCAATCCCGAATATCAACATCCGGATCATACGGAAGATTCTCAGCTCCAGGGTCAAGATTTACTAGTATTGAATCAATTCCTTTTACATTCGTCCACTCATAAAAACGTTGTGCTAACGTTGATTTACCCGCACCAGCTGTACCAATAAAATACACAAAGGTTTCTTGTTTCATATTGTTGATTTCACACCACGAATCTTTTTCATATGATCGATACGTTGTTGAACAAGATCTTTTTTTCCGATATCATGACGAATGTAAATATGATCGCTATGAACAAATTGTAGTGCATCTTCACAGATTTGTTCAGCACTACTAAGATCATCAGCAAACCCAACGATAGCTAGTGACCGAGAAGACGTTGTCCTCACACCAGCATTATCCTGGTTTACTGATGCGTAAAATAATCGTGCTCCCACTTCTTTGATATGTTCTGCATCTATAGCAATCTTTTGATCTGAAAGACTTTTCACGCCATATCCTTCAGGTACTACATATTTACACACCGTTGATTTCATATTAAAATCAAGAGAAAGCAAGTCTAAACGTTGATGAATCATTGCATCACCAAGGGAAACAAAATCAGTTTGTAATAATGGAAGTACATTCATTGCTTCCGGATCTCCAAATCGAGCATTAATCTCAATTACTTTTGGACCATTTTTTGTCAGCATGAATTGTCCATAGATAGGACCAACATAAGCACAGTTTTCTTTTGCAAGTGCTGTAATGATTTCTTGTAAGATATGTACTGCAGTATCATATTCCTCTTGAGTTAAAAAGGGTAATAATCCATCTTTATTTGAATAGGAGCCCATACCGCCAGTATTTGGTCCTTTATCACCTGGTTGTAATCGTTTATGATCTTGAACCGCAGGAAGTGTTTTAAGAGTTTTCCCATCAGTAAATCCTTGCACAGTGAATTCTTCACCTTCTGCTTTCTCTTCAATAACTACTTTTGCTGCTCCGCCAATTTTTTCTGAAAAAATCTGATCAATATATTTAATCGCACCAGAAATATCCGTAAAATGATCTCCTGCTACTTTTACTCCTTTTCCACCAGTAAGACCTACGGGTTTTAATACTACATTTCCTCGTAATTCTTCAATATATTCTTTAGCTTTTTTCACATCTGTAAAACTTTGGTATCTTAATTGACCGGGTAATTGATGACGTTGAAGAAGATTTCGCATCCATTCTTTATCTGTTTCAATACGAGCTGCCTCTTTGGACGGAGCACAGGCAGATATATGTTGTTTCTGTAAAGCGTTTGTTAATCCCGATTGCAATGGTGCCTCTGGTCCGATAAATACCATGTCGATATGTTTTTCTTTGGCATAGGTTACTACTTGTTCAACGTCAGTTTCTTTTATTTGTTTATAATCTTCTGCTAAGTGTTTAATGCCCGGATTAATATTTTTCATGACACTAAACAAGGAAGCATCTTTAGATCGATACACTGCATCACACAATGCATGTTCTCTAGCGCCCCCACCGACAACTAATATTTTTTTCATTATTACTATAGCCTCCACCAATTTTTTTTAAAATCTTAAACATATATGTATCGTTCTATTTTTTTAGAATATCTTTTACGGTGACCAATGGTTTAAATGTTAAGTTGAGTTTTTCAATCTTTTCTCGAGCTCCACTCTCCCTATCAACAACAGTAATCACCTTATCTACCGTTGCCTTATTCTGTCGGAGTATTTGAATAGTGTTAACAACAGATCCTCCACTCGTTGTTACGTCTTCAATGATCAGAACTTTCTTATCTTTAACTGATTCTCCTTCTATTTGTTTTCCCGTACCATGATCTCTTTTTTGTTTTCGAACAATCACAAAAGGAATATTTGTTTGAAGAGATAATGCTACAATCAAAGGAACTGCACCTAGTTCCATTCCTGCAATAAGATCATACTTATCCTTAATCATAGAGTTCATTTGTGTTGCAATTGTGTGTAACACCTTTGGATTAGTGCTTGCTTTTTTAATGTCAACATAGTAATCACTAACTGCTCCTGATGTTAACACGAAATGACCATATTGAATAGCTCCACATGATTTCAATTGATCCACTAATTCTTTAGTCTCCATACAATCAATTGGAAATAGATAATCATCATTTATAGATTACGAAAAAAATACTATTATTAAAGCATCATTGATTTTAGTTTTTAAAAATTGATTAGTTACTTCATAACCATAATAAAAAACAAAGACTTTAAAGAATCAAAAATAATTACTGGTTGAACGCTATGGCAAAGGTTACCCTAAACAAAAATGCTTTCAAAGCACTTGCTTCAGATACACGACTTGAAATCATTCGAACGTTAGATGGAAGAAAGATGAGTCTTACTGAACTTAGCAAGGAAACTGAGTTGAATAAAGCAACGCTTCATGAACATCTTGCAAAATTGACTGATGCTGGACTCATTAAACGAATTCAACGAGAAGGCCATAAATGGGTGTATTACAAATTATCCTGGAAAGGAGAGAGTCTTCTTCATCCTGAAAATACAAAAATTGTTGTTGTATTTACTGCTGCATTTATCTCACTTATCGCAGGTTTTACACAAATGTATTTATATATTTCAAGTCGTTTTATTCAGAGCACTGAAGAAGCTGATCAAGGATTTAATATCTTAAGTACTCCTCCACCGAATGGAGCTGAAACTGTTACTCGTACTACTCAAGAAGCAACAGGGTTTTTTCCTTCAGATGTTTGGCTTTATGCAGCAATACTTTGTTTTCTAATTTTCATTGTACTTCTATCGTTTTCCATTAATAAACTTTGGAAAAACAAACATCCTTCTCTCTAATACTATGTTAAAAAAAATGTTTTTTTGAAAAAAATGTAGGAAATGAAATAGATAAAATCACAAAAGAAAAAGTTGGTTTGGTTAAAAGGAGAAATGTAGATAAAAAATAGGAGATCCTATTCTTGTTTAGTTTTTACGACATCTACATCATCTTCAATAAAATCAAATAATGTTTTTTGCATCCACATCACCATTATTGTGAATGAAAAAAGGTTTTAATATACTTTTTGACTGCAGAAAGAAGTTCATTTTTGATATTTTTCAGCGAAGATTTTATATATAAATGAAAATAAATTAATATAAAGGATTATGTTTTCTTTCAAAAAAAACAATCCTAAATTGAATAATATAAAGGGGAAAATACATCGACATGAATATTATTTATTATATCCTAATTGGATTTGTTGGTGGTCTATTTACCATGACCATGATCAATGTGTATAAATGGGTATTAAAAAATATAAACAGCTAATATAAAAAAAGGGGAAAAGAAGGAAAAAAGATTCCTTCAAACTAATCATTCACCTTTTCATTATTTAGGTATCTTAGGCATAACTTTTTCGATTTCTTCAGTTTTTCCTGCATCCCAAATTGCTCTAATAGCTAAAATTCCAGCTGCGGGTGCAACAAAAACAGCAATCATAGCAGCAATATTTGTAAAATAAGCTCCGATATACTCGATTTCAGCGAAAAAATTAGTATTTAATGCAGCACCGATACCAACAAGCATTAATGCAGCGATTAAAAAGGTTGGTACACGATCTCGAGTAATATTGCCAAGAGCGAAAAATGATAGTATTCCAACGACGAATCCTAACACGGCCAATAAGGTACTTACTGTTGGTGAATAATTTGCTGACCAGGTTCCATTTGCAGCAAAAACGATACCTACGATAACCGATAGTAGAATTCCTACTAGAAATAACCAGCTTCCAATTTTTTTCATTAATTCCTCCATGTTTTTTACCATCC
>CAZYLG010000117.1:6367-6605 GCA_964648565.1 uncultured Thermoplasmatales archaeon | reverse complement strand
TTGACAGTGGAGCAGGTTCTTCCGATAGTACTACTTGGTGGTATGTGGTCAGAGCTGTCGACGGCGACGGCCTGGACGACGGCAACACCAACGCGGTGCAGGAACCAGCCGGGGATACGACGCCCCCGGCGAAGGTAATCGGGTTGACAGCCATGGCGATCAGCAGCTCACAAATCGATTTGGCATGGGACGCGAACAGCGAGTCCGATCTTGACCACTACAACATCTACAGGGATGG
>CAZYLG010000117.1:0-6267 GCA_964648565.1 uncultured Thermoplasmatales archaeon | reverse complement strand
CGGCCTGTCAGCAGACACCACGTATACCTATGAAGTGTCTGCAGTTGATACCAGCAGCAACGAAGGAACACTCTCCGACCCAGCAAGTGCAACAACAGAAGCAGCAGATACCACTCCACCAGCAAAAGTAACAGGACTCACAGCAACAGCAGTAAGCACATCACAAATAGACCTCACATGGGACGCGAACAGCGAGTCCGATCTTGACCACTACAACATCTACAGGGATGGCACCTACATTGACTCGACCACATTAACAAGTTACAGCGACACCGGCCTGTCAGCAGACACCACGTATACCTATGAAGTGTCTGCAGTTGATACCAGCGGCAACGAAGGAACACTCTCCGACCCAGCAAGTGCAACCACCGAAGACAGCACTAACACTATGCATGTCCAGGATGTCTATCTCTGGTTAGATAAACAAGCAGGTCCATGGGAAGACATAGGTGTTGAAGCAACTATCGTCGATAGCAACGGTAATCCATTGGGTGGCGTAACTGTAGATCTTCAGCTCGATACCCCTGAAGGTAGCACGCTTACCAGTACTGCAACAACTGATTCAAGTGGAGTTGCAAGTGTTATTTTCGATAAGGCCTCAAGAACATCTGGAACGTACACTGGTACAGTAACTGGTCTATATCTCTCTGGATACACTTGGAATGATTCAGCTGATGTCGGAAACCCAGGTACGTTGACTACTAGCTAAAAACAACACCTCTCTCTTTTTTCTTTTTTTAAACTTTTTTTTATGAAATATTTGTGAAAAAATAGAGTTAATAATTTGTTAATTTTGACATTTTCTTAAAAATTATGAGTTATATTTATAAGTAATGACTTTTAAATTAGGAACAAAAGTGATAACATTATGAAATTAAAATTAACATACCTATTCATAATAATACTCATACTCTCATCAATATCTACTTGTTTTACCCATGCAGAAGAAACATCTCCTAAACTAGAAAACAAAGATATATCCACATTAAATACGTTTAATATCACTCTCAGCAAACCAGATGAATTCCTCTACTTATTTGATATTCCCGCAGTCTCACTACCTCCTATGATGCCATTTGATGCAATTATCATTGGATCAATAACCATCACTGCATCTAGTGACAATACAGAACTTGAGCGCGTTGAGTTCTATGTTGACGATGATCTCAAAACAACTCTAACTAAATCACCGTATACTTGGCTTTGGAATGCACCATTGTCTCCACCTCCAATCCATACGGTAAAAGTAATAGGCCATCTAAATAATGAATCTAGCAGTGATCAATCTAGAGTGCTGTTTATCAACCCGTTTTAACCAAAGTGCCTTACCATTTTTAATCTTGCATTTTCCCAGATCATTATGTTAATTAAATAAAAAAAAGTGTTTACCATTCTTTTGGTTTCGCAATAACATCCTGAATCTGCATATCCATCAAATATTTACTATTCGTTCCAGTAACTAACAATACTGTATCGGCTCCATACCCAGTTCCTGCTATACTAAGCACTGGCCCTTCAGATATTAATCCTGCATCTGCAGCCATTGCAACGATTTCAATAGCAACTTTGGTTCCTTGTCCAAACATACGAAGAGTATCAGCAATCATAGTAGTAATGGTAACTGTTCCTTGTTTTTTCCGATAATAATCATTCCATGTATGAAAAATCATTGGACCTGTAAAAATAGATACATTCTTTTGTTCCATTTTTTTTCTATTTTCGTCAGTGAGTTCCTGTTCACCAGGTTTTTTAAATCCTGTGGAATGAGTCACCGCAATGATGTTTACATGTTCAGGTAATAATTCCGCTGCCAAAACACCAGTTTTTCCTCTAGTGGTAGCAACAACTACGTCTGAAATATCATGGTCAACTGCATACTTTTTTGCATGCTGTAACACTTTTTTTGTTTCTAAGTGAGTTGTATCTATCATAATGTTTCCTCCACAAAAAAACAAAAGAGTGAAGACATATAAAATCAACGATTATTAAATAATGCTTTAAAAATATCGAAGTTAAGGAAGGAAAACGGTAAATCAATTTATTAGAATTATGCTTCTGCTTTTTTTAATTCTTCTTCCATCATTTTCTCAAGTTTTTTATCAATACCAAGTTCATGAGAAATATCTTGAATATCCGCGATAATTTTTTCCCAAAGTACTTGTTGACCAAGGGCAAAATCCCACATGTCAAGTTTTTTTTCTCCTTCTGCTTCTTTGAATTCATCTATAAACTTTTTTTTATCTTCATCATTCATCTTGTGAACCACCGAATAATCTACTTGATTACGATTTCTTTTTCATTGCTTTCAACTGTTTAATACGAGCAATTTTAGACATTTGATCAAGCATTTCTTCCCATAATGCTTCTTGGTCTAAGGCAAAGAACCACATATCAAGTTTTGTATCGATATCTGCATCTTTGAAATCTTTTAGGAATGCTTTTTTGTCTTTTTCATCCACAGTAAATCCCTGCCACATCTTAAATTGAACACAAGGTTTTATCTTTTTTCCTTTTTAAAGACTCTTCCTTATCAATCTTTCGGTTTAGTAATAATAAATCCTTTTCTTTTTTTCCGCCATTCAGCCCATAGTTTAAGCAACGGAGGCAATATAGTTATAGTGGTCAACAACGAATACACAATAGTAATTGAGGCGATCAATCCAAATTGTTGCTGTGGTGTAATTGGAGCAAGCATAAGAATACCAAAACCGGCAACAGTGGTTGCTGCTGAAGCAAGGATTGCTCCACCAGTATGGCTCACCGTTGAAGATACTGCCTTGTCTATATCCCCTGTTGTATCTGCAATTAATCGGAATCGTTGAACGGCATGAATAGCATATGTTACTCCTAACCCAATGGTAATAGAAGTAATCATCACCGTCATAATGTTTAAATCAAGACCAATAAAAAACATGGTTCCTAGAATCCAACTAATGGATAACAAAACAGGAATAAGCGTCAGTAAACTTAACATCGGATTTCTAAAAACGATAAGTAACACAATAGCAGCAAGAATAATACAAATAACCGTAGAACTAATCTGGCTTTCCGTTAACGATTGCGCTGTAACAAACATAAGTGTTTCAGATCCTGTAACCGTTACCTCTACATCCTCAAGGCCGGTTACATCTTCATTGAGTTGTTGATATAATCGTTCTCCTTTCCCACTCGCTTCTTCAGCTTCTTCAGATTGGGATTCACCATTCGTATATACTCGAATTACTGTTGCATCAAACGAATCGGCATCTTGGTGTAGAACTGATTTCATATCTTCTTTGTATTGATCATGGTTGAGTAAATACGAAAAAAAATCTTTCACGTTTTTTTCAGTTGATGGAATATTGTTTTGATCTAACTCAAAAATGGTCTGTAAACTCTTGTTTTGTTCAACGGCATCATCAATAATAGAGATAACAGATACTATTTTAGGACTTCCTTTTGGATTCACTGCTACATAATCATTATCATGAATGTTATGAATGGTTTGTTTAATCCCAGATAATGCTTCTGTAGTGGCTATCTTTCCTTCGATGAGCACATATTCTTGATCCATTCCAGACGAGGGAAATGTTTGACCGACTTCATTGAAGATTTCAATAGTTGGGTTATCTTCAGGGAGCATACTAGCCATATCAAATGAGGTTTTCACTTGAGAAGCTGCTATTCCCATTACTGCTGAAATTACAATTGCAATCACAATCACTGTTTTCGAATGATGGATTAGTACTGTTGATAATTTTTTTAACCAGTTCTCTAAAGAATTCTTTGATGTTTTCGGTTTTTTTGGTTTCCATTTTTTATCGATGAGATACCGAGTTGCCTGAAGGAAAGTCAAGGTAATGATAAAGGTGAAAATAATGCCGATTGCAGAAAGTAATCCTAGGTCTTGAATGGGTTTAATCGTTGCAGTTAAAAATGAAAGGAATGCAATCACTGTAGTAATTGTTGCAAGGAAAAGGGCAGTTCCAATTTCGTTGATTGATGATTTAATAGCTTGGGTGACAGTGTGTCCACTTGATAGTTCCGATCGGTAATTATGAAACATGTGAACAGCATAATCAACGCCAAGACCGAGCATGAGTGGAACTAATGCTACATACATCATGTTGAAATTAATTCCGAGCAGAACCATGGTGCCAAATACCCAAAGAATCGAGATAGAAAGGCCGATTAATGGGAGCACCATATAGCTTGCTTTACGAAATGTTATGAATAACAAAATGAGAATAGCAATAAAAATTGATGGCATGATAATCTTATTTGATTCCATGGCCACTTCATCGATTTCAATTGATAACTGAGTGTTTCCTGCTGTTTTTAAGGTAAAATCTGAGTTTGGTTCTAACTCATTGATTTCTTGATTGAATGTTTCAACAATGTTTTTTCGTTCATCTTCTGCAAGGCTTCCGTTAATGAATGCCATCAGTAATGTTTGTTTGGTGCTTTCCCCCGGTTCAAATTGTTTTGGTAAGAACGTGAGAGTTGATGTTTTTAAATCATTCATGAAACTTGGTTTGATAAACAGTGTTTCATCAGAAACATGATCATCTGGTGCAGTATCTGATGTAATCCACCAGGATTCCACTGCCGTTAGTGATATTTCATTGATTGTATTATCATTATTGGAAAGCAGGGTTTCCATATCATCAAATTGTTCAAAGGAAAAAGATGAGAACTTACTCATCATGCCATCGGATATTTTTGATAAAACTGGTCGCTTTTGCATGGTATCGATGATGTTTTGAATAGTTTCCATTTCAGTGTTTATTCGTAACCATGGAAGGCGAAGGAGAGGTAGTTGATAATATTGAAAGGATGTGGAAAAATTTCCAAGGCGTGCGGGAAGACCAAATCCATCATTTTCTGGTGCAATACCATACCTTCCTAGTTCAGTTTTATTTACGGTCCAAGTGATCTTATTTTCTTGTTCTTCAAAGAAGAGATCTGCGGAGGAAAGTTGAATGGGAAATGACGTGTCTAACCCAGGAGGGCTAATCCATAACGCAACAGAGGTATTGAATGTGTTACGAAGTTCTTTATTTCTGATTTGAGAAAATATATTTTTTAGGTTGGAAAAAACTCCTTCTCCAACGGTCCAAAGTTCATTTTTTGGTTCTAAATGAGCTGCGATCCGATACTCAATATCTTGGAGTTGTTTTGGACCGATTTGATTGGAAAATGAAATCGACCATTCCATTACATTTAATGGAAAAAAAGGTTTTGTGATTTGATCTTCTAATGTTGAGAGATCATAGACTTCGATAGTAAAGGTAATAGATTCATCTTTTTGATGAATATATGCGTTCTTAATATCCGCACTTTCAAATGATCTTCCTTTTGATAATCGAGGAAATCGATTGTATTCATATTCTTCATTTGGATCATCAGTGGCCAACAAAGGTTGTTCTTCAAAATCAGGATCGTTGAGAATATCATTTAACACGGTTTGAATTTGAGCATCTGTGCTGTTTTCAATGGAATTGTTATATTCCATACCACAAATCATTTCGATAAAATTAGTAAAACTCATCACTGTTTCAATATCTTCGTTTTCAGAGAGTTTTTGAGAAATGGAATGGAGGTTTCTGATTGATTTCGGTGTGAGTAAGTTTTCATTTGATTTATGTTCGGTGAGGATCATGACCACATCTTGGTTTTTTCCAAAGTAGTCGGAAATTCGACTGTTTGCATTTGCGATTTCTGAATCTGGCATGAAATCTTCGGTAGAGGTGTTCATGTTCATGCTCGGAATGTTGATAGCAAAAGCGATAGTAAGAATTATCGTGAATATGATGATGAGGAATGGGTGTTTTTCTATTTGTGTGCCGATTTTATCTAACATGTTTGCTGTTGTCCCCTTTTGAAATTATGTTGGAATCTAGGCATCTTTTTTAATTCTATGGTATCTATTATTTATCGTCAATATATAAATATTTCGATACCGAACGGTTCTATATCGAAATATATAAATAATGGCAGTGACTACATAAGAAGCAATGGCTACAATATTCAACTTTCAAACAAAATCCGGTAAACAAAGAGGAATTCTTGCCGTATACATCCTTCATACATTACATAAAAAACCAAAATCTGGATACGACATCCTAAAAGAAATCACAGAAAAAACACATGGAGCTTGGACTCCAAGCAAAGGTACTATTTATCCTCTTCTTACCAAATTAGAAAAAGATAACTTGATTCAAATCAACAAAGTTGAACAACGATCAAAAACCGTGTATGAAACAACAGAAAAAGGAATTGAACAAC
>CAZYLG010000116.1:0-6797 GCA_964648565.1 uncultured Thermoplasmatales archaeon | reverse complement strand
ATTTTTCGGCACATAGGTTTGGAATAAAAAAACAGTTGTTTAACTCTATTCAGTTCTAAAAAAAATAGTAAAACATGATTCTCTAATATCATGTATAGGTGATATATGAATTAAGTCAACATGGGGATAGATTTCAATGATAAATTTCGTTTATTCCAATTTTCTAGAGGAATATAAAACATGGTACAACAACTAAATCACCTGGAAAAAATTATCTTGGTTTCAAATAGGGAACCTTACATTCATGAATATGCTAATAATGATAAAATCAAAGTAAAGAAAGCATTCGGCGGTTTAGTAACTGCATTAGATCCTTTAATGCAAGAAAATGGAGGAACCTGGATTGGATGGGGAAGTGGCTCAGCTGATTTTGAAGTATCTAATGATGAACAAAAAGTAAAAGTCCCTCCGAACACTGAAAAGTATACTTTAAAAAGAATTCATTTATCAGAAAAGGAAGAAGCGTTATTTTATAAGGGGTATGCAAATAGTGTTTTGTGGCCACTATTTCATGTTTTTATTGAAAAGATGAAAACTAATAAAAAATCATGGAAAACATATCATAAAATCAATCAACGATTCTCTGATGCTATTTTGGATGAAATTGATGAAAATACGTTTATCTGGATTCATGATTATCATTTAGCATTAGTTCCTTATTTTGTGAAGAAAAACGTTCCAAATGCAAAAATTGCTTATTTCTGGCACATACCTTGGCCTCCATGGGAAATTTTTGGATCACTTCCTCAAAGAAATGAGATTTTAACAGGTCTCTTACATACAGACGTTTTAGGATTCCATACTGAGTCGTACAAAAAAAATTTTTTACGGTGTTGTAAACGAAAACCGGATGCTAAATTACGAAATAATTTCGTTCATTGTAATTCTCAAGAAACAAAAATCATTGCACTACCCTTAGGAATCGACTTTTCGTCCTTTGCTGGCAAAGGAGATGATGATGAAATTCAAAAGGAAGTTAATCGATTAAAAGAAGCAAATAATGTAGATTCCATCATCTTAGGGATTGATCGCTTGGATTATACTAAAGGAATTCTTAATCGATTGAAAGCATTTGAATATTTTTTAGAATCAAACCAAGAATTTCATGAAAAAGTCGTTTTAATTCAGATTGCTACACCTAGTCGATATGAGATTGATGAATATTTTAACATGAAAAAAAATATCGATGAAACAGTTGGGCGAATTAATGCAAAATTTAGAACAGAAAATTGGACTCCGGTAAAATATTTTTTTAAAAGAATACCTCAATCATTACTGTTAGCATATTATCAAGTATCCGATATTGCATTATTGACTCCTCTGCGTGATGGAATGAATTTAATTGCAAAGGAATACATTGCCGCTAGGCAAAAAGAAGGAATGATTATTTTAAGTGAGTTTGCAGGTGCTTCAGAGCAACTAAATGAATCTATTATCGTTAATCCATATGATATCTCTTCCACAGCTGAATCTTTGAAGACAGCGATTACTATGCCGCCTGAAGAAAAGAAAAATCGTTTTCGAGAACTAAAAACGAAAGTCAAAAAGTATAACTCATCATGGTGGTTAAATCAGTTCATGCAAGAGTGGAATAAACGGTATGTAATTGCATAAAAAAAAGTATCTAGTTGTTTATACCATGCAAATCAATCAAACGATAATTAAAGGTAAAATCGCATTTGTGATATGCTTCATCTTAGTATTATCCATATCTGGTTGTTTAAATCAAAATAAATCTATTGGAAATATTAAACCAAAAATTAGCATTCAAACCCCACGATCTGAACAAAAAGTATTAGGAATTGTCACCATTTCTGGACAAGCATGGGATCCTGATGAAGATGACCAGGTTGAATTTGTAGAAGTCCAGTTTGACGATAACAGTCTCTGGAAGAAAGCAAAAGGGACAAGATTTTGGAATTACTCTTGGAATACGTATTCATTCAAAAATGGGATACATACAATAAAAATCCGCGCGTGGGATGGTACAGAATATTCAACGATTAAAAATGTAAACATTATACTTGTCAATCCAAAAGATGTAAGTCATTCGTCTCATAAATGGGCTGTGTTTATTACTGCTGCTAATTTTCCTGAGAATGATTCCAGAAAATTAGGAAATGGTGGTTTATATTTATCACAAAACATGAGTTCTTTTTTTGTAGAAAACCTACAGTATTCTACGTCTAATGTTCATGTGCTTTTTGATGACGGATGGATAAGATCTCAAAAGGGATTAGGAGAACCAATAAAACGAATTTCAAAAATCCATCGGGAGTATAATGTGTCTTACGGTGCTGCAACAAAAAAGCACGTTCGTTTCACATTAACACAATGTATACAAGAAGCTAATCAATTTAAGGATAGTGAATTGTTTATCTGGATCTTTAATCATGGATGGGGAGATTTTGGCAAACAGGTAACTGGAGGAAAAATTGGAGAACGAAGTGCAGTTTTTTTATGGGATGATGTTTTGTACGATGATGAACTTGGAACAATTCTTCAGTCATTAGAATCCAAGAAAACATGTGTCATCGTAGATGCATGTTATGCTGGAGGTTTTGCTGATAAAACCATCTTTAATCTTCCTACGCTCCCACCATATCGTTCCCATGTTCCTCAAGATGGAAGAGTAGTTATCAGCTCAACGAGTAAATTCAGAACGGGAATTGCAATTCTTGACTTTGGGCCGTTGTTTAGTAATCTTTGGTTTGAAGGATTAAAAACTCAAAATGCAGATGGATTTCGATCTGGGATTCTACAGACTGGAAGACTTCCAAGAATACTTTTTAAAGATGGGCAGGTATCTGCAGAAGAAGCTTTTTATTATGCTCGTTATCAATTAAGATCAGTTCAAAGCCTTAGTGAATTTAGAACGATGCAGCCACAAATAAATGATCAATATCCTTCAAAAGGACCAATCCAAAATAATGCCGGATTAATCCTTGGTAAATAAAAACGTGTTGATCTATATAGTGTTAAAATATTGGTATTGAGCAAACCCTCAATAAATTAAGTAACATCAATAATGTTAACTGGACAACTCTCTGCAGCTTTTTGAGCGCAAGTTCTTAGTTTATCATCTGCAGTTCCAACAGATGGTCCATTTGTTCTTATCTTCTCGATAATACTCGCTTTACCATCTTCATCCATTATGAAGATCTCTGGACAATTGTCCTGACAAGCGCCACATTCAATGCATTCGTCTCGCTTAATTGTAATTTTCATTCTATCTTTCACCAATTATTCTAGTATTTATTTTCTTAAAATTTCTTAAAATTAAATATATATAAAATGATAACGCCATATTAGTTCTAGATCAAATTAAAAATAGTTGTTTACTTTTTTTCATTAAATGATGAATTGAATCTTGTTTCTAAACCTGTTTAAAAATACTTTTTCACATTTATTTTTGATTTAATTTTGAATTATTTTTGAGTTATTTATCTATACTATTACATCGTGTCATGTTTGGTGGTCGAATATTAGAAAGAATACAATGGTAACACTTTCCATAGCTGTTGCATTCTTGTTTATTTCAACAGTTACTTTTCTTCCCTATGCACAAAGCAAACCGGTTATGAGCCAAATAAATGTAATAGAAGAAAAAAACCAGGTATGGTCTGATCCTGACCAAAAAAATGGCTTGATTCAAAATGTAAAAATTGATGGTATTATCGAATGGTTGATTCAACTAATCAAAACGATTATTCTGTTGGTTTTTAAATTAATCGAGGTTGTTCAGAATCTTATTAATCTTGTCAATCTAATTCAAAATCTCATCAATGCTTTACAGGTACTTTTTCAATTAATTCAGCAACTCATTGAATTAATTCAAGATATCTTGCCTACTAATAACGGATATAAGATATTACAAATAAAAAATCATATAACGAACTAATAAAAAAAGGAGGTTATTATCATCGTTGATAAATATCTATTAATTAATACCGTCGATGTATTGGAACGAGACATAGAACATGAATTAAAAAAGCATGAAAACATAGAAGAAATTGATACCACGGTTGTTGAACAAACTGCTATGGCTGATCCACTATTTGAAAATTATAATATGATAGTTAAAATAGCGGCATCATCTGAAGAGGAAATCGATAGAATTATTAAGTCAGATATCAAATCATTGGATGGCGTAAAAGAAGTAAAATTAACTTCGAGGCCAAAAATAAAATAATTTCTTTTTTCAAATAATTGACAATATTGCTTCAAATAATAAATCAAAAAATTAAAATTGATAATTTATGCATACAGATAAAATTGATAATACAAAAAATATCAAAAAGACTAAAAAATATCTTAATTCTAAATTGAATAAAACGGATTTTAATAAGTTAAACCAAATTGATAATAATGAAGTTAATGAATTTATTAGCCGTTATATTCATCTTTGTAACCCCTCAACAATATCCGTTTATGATGATAGTAATGAAGATATTCAAAAAACACGTAATGCAGCCATTCGTAATCATGAAGAAGCAAAATTAAAGATTGATAATCATACCATTCATTTTGATGGATACAATGATCAAGCTAGAGATAAAAAACATACAAAGTTTTTATTACCCCAAGGAGTAGACCTAGGTCCTGAAATAAACTCCATAGAAAAAAAGAAGGGATTACATGAAATTCATAATCTGATGCAGAACATTATGTTGGGTCATGAACTTCATATTAAATTTTATTGTTTGGGTCCAACAAAGTCACCTTTCTCTATCCCTTGTATACAACTTACGGATTCTGCGTATGTTGCTCATAGTGAAGATTTGCTTTATCGGCAAGGCTATCAAGAATTTGTAGAAAACAAGAATGATAACTATATTTTTCGATTTGTTCATTCAACAGGTGAATTAAAAAAAGCAGCTCTTGGATTACTAGTAAGTAAAAACATCGAAAAAAGAAGAATATACATTGATTTAGAAGATGATATTGTATACAGCATAAATACTCAATATGGCGGGAACACCATTGGGTTAAAAAAACTAGCAATGCGCCTTGCTATTCATCATGCTTATAACGAACAGTGGCTAACAGAACACATGCTTTTGATGGGAGTTCATGGTCCAAATAATCGTTTGAGTTATTTCACGGGTGCTTTTCCATCTATGTGTGGAAAAACATCAACTGCCATGGTTAAAGGAGAACGTGTTGTTGGAGATGATATTTCTTATCTTAAAAATCTTGATGATGTAGCTCGTGGAGTAAATGTTGAAAGTGGAGTATTTGGAATTATTGAAGGAATCAACCCAGAAAATGATCCCATCCAGTGGAATGCATTACGAGAACCACATGAAATTATTTTTACTAATCAACTTGTTACTCCGGATAACGAAAACTATTGGAATGGAAAACCGGGGGAAACTCCGCAAAAAGGAGTGAATCACTCTGGTGACTGGTTCCCAGGTAAAACAGATGAAAAAGGCAGAAAGATTAATCCATCTCATAAAAATGCTCGCTTTACTTTTCGATTGCGTGTTTTAAATAAAGTATCTCCTTGTCTACATGATCCAAATGGAGTGAAAGTTGATGGCATTATTTATGGAGGCCGCGATTCAGATACCTCTGTTCCGTTGAAGGAATCATTTGATTGGATTCATGGCATTATCATGTATGGAGCATGTTTAGAATCTGAAACTACTGCTGCAACACTTGGTAAAGAAGGTGAGCGAAAATTCAATCCAATGTCCAACTTGGATTTTTTATCCCTTCCAATTGGTAAATATATTCAAAGTAACCTTAACTTCGGGGAGCAACTATCCGATCCACCAAGTATTTTCGCCGTTAATTATTTCATTCGTGATCAAAAGACTGGAAAGTTTTTAAATGATAAAAATGACAAACGCATCTGGCTTAAATGGATGGACTTACGTGTTCATAAAGAAGTTGAAGCAATTAAAACTCCAACAGGATTTATTCCTTATTTCGAAGATTTACAATCTTTATTTGAAAAGATTTTACATAAAAATTACACTTTTAATGATTACGTAAAACAGTTCACCATAAGAATTCCTGAGAACCTTTCCAAAATACATCGAATGAATTTGATTTATAAAAAAAGAGTTACCGATACTCCAAAAATTGTTTTCAAAGAATTAGAAAAACAGGAAAAAAGGTTAAAAGAATCTCAGCGTCAATATGGTGAGTATATTTCTCCTGAAAAGTTTTGATAAAAAATCATCTCAGAATATTAAACTGTTAAAACTATAATATCAATCTGATTGATTAAAGAATTTTTAGGTTGAAAACCATTAATTTCTTATAAAACCTCAGGTATGAAACTATATCTAATGTCTTGGATATGTAAAAAGTGTGGAACAATAAACATGGATGCTTCATATCGCTGTATGCAATGCGGTGAACTCAAACCATCTCAATCATCTTCTAAGAAAGAAAAAGATAATTTATAGGTATTCAGATTTCTTAAATATTTTTTTACTTCCACAATGTGGGCATGAATTTCTTTTCCCAAAAAACGATTTATCACATGCTGTGCAAATATATTCCTGATTGAGATCTAAGCTCATATTACATTCAGGACACGTTTTTGGATTTCCTTGAATTTTTGCACCACAACTTGGGCACTCTTTCATCATACTGTATTTCTCCTTGATTTTGAATGATTATTTTTATAAGATAATTTTAACAAATTATTATTTGAAAAAAAAATTATCGAATTTCAGGATTAAATCCTTCGTTATCATCCTCAGATTTCTGAATAATAATATCTAAAGAGCCTGTCTGAGAAATAATTTCATATCATCTGGCACTATTTATGGTTTAGA
>CAZYLG010000115.1:0-6863 GCA_964648565.1 uncultured Thermoplasmatales archaeon | reverse complement strand
AAAGATCAATTCATTACGCTTCAGGATTTCCCATAGTTAGCCTTACACTTAATCCCTTTCAGTATAATCCTTCTGGAAAAAAACTTACGTTTTCTTCTGAACTATCGTTAAAAATAATATTTCAACCAACTCAACAAGAACCGAGTAATCCTTACTTTCGTGGACAAAAATCTGATAGTCAACCATTGAAAGAAATGGTGATTAATCCTGAAGCAGTTTATACATATCCATTAACTGATGATGAAACAACGGATCAAACCGTTTTAACTGATACAAAAACTTCAGATGAAGCAATACTGGGAAGTTCATATCCGGGGGGACTTTGCGATTCAACTGAATTCTATGATTACGTAATTGTTACTAGTGAACTGCTTACCGATCAATCAAATTATTCATATAATTGGACGGATTTACTCGTTTTTCGACAGCAACAAGATGGATTCACTGGTCGAATCGTTACCATCGAAGACATAATAAGTTGTTCTGATTATGGTAATACATCTAGCATATTTGATGATGACGCAGCTTGCCTTCGTGAATTTTGTAAGGATGCTTATTTAGATTGGAACACAGTATATATTCTTCTTGGTGGTGATTGGGAAGAAGGTAATTCTAGTAGACAAATTGTACCCTGCCGGATACTGACGGATCTTGATGAAAACAGTTCAGGATACAATACCATGGCATCAGATCTATATTTTAGTAATCTTGATGGTGATTGGTATGATGATGAAGAAAATGTTTGGGGTGGTGGACGAAATGGAGCAAATGATAAATACAGTGAACTAGCAGTAGGACGAATCCCGGTGTCTACTCCGGCTCATGTTTCAAATATTGTTCAAAAAATCATTTGGTATGATACCTGTCAGGATGATGAATGGCTTTCCTCTGCAGCGTTTCTTGGTGGGGATTTAGGAGATTGGGCGTCTACATCTAAAGATTATATGGAAGAACTACGAAAGGGTGATGGTAGTTTTTCAGAATATACTGGTTTTGAAGAATGGAACAATGATTTTTCAACGTATGAAATTGATACTTCTCATCGATATTATGATGCTGATTATGATACAGAATCAGATGCGGTGAATGCATGGAAACAAGCGATTAACAATAATCAGTTCGCTCTTATTTCTCATCTTGATCATGGTTCACGATATAACACGTTATCCCTTGGTTCTGGATCAGACTTATCAAATTCTCATTTTTTTCTTGGAACTAGTCAAGCCTGTTTAAGTGGACGATACACAGATGGTTGGTCTGGAAGTGAAAGTTTCCTTTGTGAATACAATTCCAGAGGTGGCTTTGCCATGATACTAAACACTGGATATGGGTATGGTAGTAGTTTAGGTACTCATGGAGCCAGTCAACTGCATCATAAGATATGGTGGGATTATTTTTTTGCTAATCAAACTACAACTTTTGAACACTGGCGGTTAGGATCTGCGATGAGATATAGTAAGGATCGTTTTTCTGACATTATTGATTCTTATTCTCATGCGTATTGTTATGTGTGGTATAGCTGGAATCTTTTTGGTGATCCAGCACAAAACATACGGATTATAACTACTGAAAATAACATAAACACTCCGCCACAAGTATTTACCCCATCTCCTATTCATGATGCAAATGATGTTTCTGTTGATCTTTCTATGATTTCGATTACTATTCAGGATATGGATGGTGATCTGTTAGACTGGACGATTGAAACCAGTCCATCTGTTGGATCAGCGTTTGGTACTAATGAAGGAAACGGATCAAAAACCTGTATGGTTTCCTCCTTAGCATATAATACTGAGTATACCTGGTTTGTTAATGTTACTGATAAAAACACCTGGTGTAATGAAACATATAGTTTTACTACTGAAATTGATCCTAATCAAGCACCTACCATCAGTTTAGAAGATCCGATGAATAACACAGAAATGGTTGATACCGAGTTAGAATCAGTTTCTGTTTATGTCTCTGATCCAGATGATGACTTAGTAAATTATACGATAGAAGGATCATTTATTTCAAGTGTTTCTGAAAATCATCAATCTAATGGAAGAAAAACAGCAATAGTTTCTTCACTTCTTCCTTTTGATACCTGTATTCACTGGTTTGTTAATGTCACTGATGGAAAACAATGGATGAATAAAACGTTTTCATTTACCACTCGTTCAGCATACTATCCTGAGCCACCCGCACCTATTACTTGTGAATCGGTGAATCGAACAAGTATTCAGTTAACCTGGACGGAAGGACTGAATGCAGATCATACTATCATTGAACGAAATAGTGTATCTGATTGGACGATTGGAGACGGAATCAGCGTGGATAACACGTCTAATGAAACACTCATTGATCACTCATTAGCGTGTAATACCTCGTATTACTATAGATTCTGGAGTTACAATGAAACAGATCAGTTACAAAGTAGTCAATCAACCCTAATGCAGCAACGCACAGTAGCAAATCATCCACCGGTAGTAAGCATAGAACTAGTGAATAATTCAGAGTATCAACCGTGTAGTTTTACGTTTACTGTTTCTCTTTCAGATTTAGATGCAGATCAGCTCAACTGGCAGATAACCTGTAGTAATGAACAGACCAATTCATCGATAACATCGAATGTGACTAGTTCTTTATATCTTGATGATTTAGAGTATAATACCACCTATATTATTTGGGTGAATGTGAGTGATTCATTCACTGAAATCAATCACTGGTATCAGTTCAAAACAAGACCTGCTATTGAACCTTCTAAAATTCAACATTTCTTGATTAATCCAGTTAATAAAACAACACTTTTTCTTTCTTGGGATCCACCGAGTTCTCAACATCATGTAGTCCTTGCATATCAACTATATTCAAATTGGAATAAAACCGAGGGAATAATCTTAGTTAATAGTACGGATCAATCTTCTTTTGTTCATACCGGTTTACAGGCAAACACCACTTATTATTATCAGATCTGGCAATACGATACCTCAGATAATCAATGTGGTCCTAGTGTTGGAAAAAATGAAAGCACATTAGGTAATTTGCCCCCCGTTCTTTCAAATATACAACCTATTAATGGTTCAATTGTTGATGATTTATCTGTGGAATGGACTGTTCATCTTTCAGATGCGGATAATGATCCTCTTTCATATTGGATTAATATAACAAATAATGTTTTTGAAAACGAATCAGGAGTAAAACCCGGTCGAAAAACAGTTTTGCTCAAAGAGTTAACCTATGAATCAACATACACTGTTTTTGTAACAGTTACTGATGGAAACGATACTGTCAATGAATGGTTCACGTTTATCACACCAGATAAACCATCCACTCCAACAGATAGCGCACCATCTTCAGGAAGTGGTAGCGGAGGACCAAGTTTTATTCCAGTTATCCAAAATACGAAACCACTAGCTATTACGAATTCACCCGTAACTGGTTTTGTCAATGAAACCATCTGGTTAAATGCACAAAATAGCATTGATGCAGATGATGACCAGTTACAATTCCGATGGGATTTTACCGGTGACGGCATCTTTGATACCGCCTGGAATGATTCAGCATTGGTTCAAACCAGTTATGCATCAGCTGGAGTGTATAATGCTACCGTTGAGGTCAGTGATACAAAAAGTGTTGATTCAACGAATATCACGGTTTATATTAAGCAAGGAAATCATCCGCCACGTCTTATGTATGAACCACAAAATAATAGCATTCAACCTCATGATCAATGGAGGCAGATTATTTTAATCATTGATGCTGATTCAGATCTCATCCGATATAAAATCGATTATGGTGATAACCGATCAGTGAACTGGTCAGCGTGGCAGCCATCCAATCAAATACTTTCCTTACATGCTTTTTTTAATCATTCTGGAACATATTACATACGTCTATTAATCGAAGATGAAAACCATGTGCGATCTAAGTGGTACACTATCAGTCAGGTAAGTGTGCTTCCTCATACTGCGTATCATATCAACCCAATGCTTGTTCAATTAGATGACCGAGAACGTTATCATGCAAACGTAATCCAGTTTCATGCATATGAAGATCAATTCATCACTACTACTGAACCCGTTGAATGCATTCATTGGTACATTAATGATGAATATATTAAAGATGGTGAGATCCTCGCGGTGAGCTATACAGGTTTTAAACCGTTCACTGTTCGTTGTGATTACTCAACGATTTCTGGGAAAATATATCAATCACAACAAAACATGACCATTACCAAAGATAATGATTCTTCTTTTCCCATGCAACCTATTACCTTTTTTTCCGGAATCATTTTTTGTTCGCTGTTGATTGCAGGTGTATTTTTTTGGAAGAATAAAAAAACTCAGATTCCTAAAGAAAAAAAACCAAAGGTTAGACATGAATCCGTTCACGATCAAGAACATGTTTCCATTGAAGAAATACGAAAAAAAGTAGATGAGGTCATCAATAAATAAGGACTGATCAACATTTTTTTTACAAAAAAATTTTAACAGCTCTGTTGTTTTTAAGTCTTATGAAAAAACTAGTTGCTTTCAGTTTTGTGTTTATTTTTTGTTGCAGTATCTTGTTTTTTTTAGGATGTTTTCAAAATCAGACTGAATCCGGTGTTATTCATATACTTGGGAAGAAAAAATATGTTTCATTAACGGAAGCATTACAGTTTGCTACTGATAATGATACGCTTGTCTTTTCAGAAGGAATTTTTGAAGCTGGAGTACATATTAATCACACCCTTATTTTAAAAGGTGAACATGGAAAAGATACGATTCTTTATTGTGATCAACCAGGTATTGATGCGGTGATTACGCTTAATGAAGATAATTGTCATCTGGAGAATCTTTCTATTCGATCAACTGATTCAAGTATGACTCTTGTAAAAATACGATCGGATCGTAATCAATTCAAAAATGTAACGTTGAATAATGGGTATTATGGTATGTATTTAACCAGTGGATCAGATCAAAATTCTTTTTTTACACTGAACACATATAATTGTTCGTATGGTTGTTTTGCTAAGTCTTCTATGAATAATACGTTTGTTCATTGTTCTTTTTTTCAGAGTTCACTGTATGGAATATTTTTATCGTTTAGTTCAGAAAACAAGTTTTCTCACTGTTCATTTATGTTCAACGATGAATATGGAGCATATATTGATCGAGGATCAGATTATAATCGTATTCAACAATGTGATTTTTCTAAAAATGGTGCTGGTTTACGATTAAAATCAGTGAAAAATTGCAGTTGTTTTAATTCATTGTTTAAAGAAAATGATGAAGGACTTGTTTTATGCTGCGGATCAAACAACAATACCGTTGCTATGAATGCATTTGTTGAAAACAAAGTGCAAGCAACCGATGAAATTGGCAATCAATGGTCAGTGAACAATACAGGTAATTTTTGGAGTGATTATCAAATAAAATATCCTTCAGCAACAGCAGATGATGGTGTTTGGGCTCAACCATATGAAATCGATTCATTTGGAATTGACAAGCATCCATTAGTAATCAATCCACTTAACTGAGTAATCTTTTTCATTTTTTTTGTTATTCTGTCAGTTATATCAGTTTTTCAAATGATTCTTTTCCCAGTCCAGGTTTAAATACGATTGTTGTCAGAGTGTAACATGGTCTGGTGGATGTGAGAAAGAATTCATCAGCGTTTGGAGAGATGCTGATGGAATCATCCAAGATTCGTAAATAAGGATTGGTGTCTGCTTTGTTGAATCCTGGTTGATCGATTGTTCTCATGTTTTCCTGATTCCTCTAATAAAAAGATGTGAAGGTGGAAGGAAACGTGGCATGGAAAAAATCTGTGAAAACAGGACGGGCAGTTAGTATTATGCTTTTACTGCTTTCAGCGAGTTTTTTGCCTCTTTTCTCGCAAGGTTCAGTAAAAGCAGATCGTCAGTTTTCTTCCTCCTATGTTATTAATTTTGAAGATCCACAGTTTTCAACTGTTCAAATATATAATCAAAGTTATGTTCAAATGATACTTTCTGATTGTATGGTAACTGATGAAATCGGTTCAGCGCAACTTCCGGTGTATGCAGCTCACATAGTAATTCCTGATGGATGTATCATTGAAAACATTCAGATTGAAGAAAAACAATTCACTGATTATTCACAGGTTATACGTGAACATATGTTGCTTCCAGCTCAACAGGAAACTCGTTTTAGTGAAGAAATAAAAAATCATGTGTTTTCACATAATCACAGTTGGTATCAGCAAAATGAGTTTCAACCAAAGGAATCTCATATAGAACTAGGAACTAGTTACATGAATGGATATCCAGTGCAAACGATTCAAGTGTTTCCAATGCGGTATAATCCGTTAAATAGACAGCTTTATTTTTATGGGAAACTGAGAGTAACCGTGACTTACAAGGTTGATGAAGGATTGTCTTCTGAAAGATCTCATCGTTTCCTTCGGAAAAATCAACATGATGTACAACGAGTAAAAGAGTTAGTGCTTAATGATGAAATGCTAGATTCATATACAGGCGATGACGGAGGAGATGTGAGGATGAGTACCACTTCTTTTAATGATGAAGGTGATGCTGTATTACTTGGTGATTCATATCCAGATGGTTTGTGTGATTCAACTGATTCGGTTGATTATGTGATTGTGACTAGTGATAGTCTTTCTGATACTACGGGTCAAGCGTATAATTGGTCTGATTTACTTTCACATCGTCAAAGTTTAGATGCATTATCTGGTCGTATTGTCACTGTTGAAGAAATTACTAGTTGTCCTGATTATTATAATGAAACCGAACTATTCAATGATAGCGCAGCACAACTACGAGAGTTTTGCAAAGATGCATATGTAGATTGGAATACGAAATATATTTTACTTGGAGGAAGCTGGCAGTTAAATTCTGA
>CAZYLG010000114.1:0-6983 GCA_964648565.1 uncultured Thermoplasmatales archaeon | reverse complement strand
CTCTTTTAATCATATATCCTTCTTTTACCTAAAAAAGATGTGAATGCCTTATTTTAGTAATTTTTCCTTTTTTAAATTCGACAAGGAGGCCAACATCACTATCATACGTATTTGTCCCAGTGACATAAGAACCGAATAACCCAATTTTTTTCACTCCGAATTGATCGATTTGATCTTTGTGTTCACGAATGATTTGAAAAATTCGTTCTCTGTTTAACATGGAACAATCCGTCATAAGTTTTAATTACCTTGAAATTTTTAAGATTTGTGATGTTGGTACCCCCTCAATTGTGCATACTGATGGATTACTAACTTATTTTAATAAACTATAAATATCAACTTTCCGTTTCATAATTAAACAAAAAGATATACATGAATAATCTAAAATCAAATTTGTAGGGTTGGTGTATTATCTCTGATTGATGATAGCAGTATTAGCATAATGGATTTAAAAGAAGCAGTTAAGGCTTTTTCTGAGGAAAGAGATTGGGACCAATTTCATAATGCAAAAGATTTAGCGATTGGAATAATTACAGAATCATCCGAATTATTAGAATTATTTAGATTTAAAGATTCTGAAGAAATGGAACAGTTAGTTAATTCGATAAAAAGAAAGCAAATCGCTGAGGAACTATCCGATGTTTTGTTTTTTGTAGTGAGATTTGCGCAAAAATATGATATGGATTTATCGAAAGAATTTTTTGAAAAAATTGAAAAAAATAAGAAGAAATATCCCATAAAAAAATCAAGAGGATCTAATAAAAAGTATACGGAGTTTTAGAATGCTAGTTTATGAGGGTATAAAAACTGATTTTTGTAACTCGGTCTTAAATGATACTATTGATGAAGAGATTCATGAGATGTATCAGAAAAGGATAGGAAATATCTCAAAAAAAGAAATAAGTTCATGGTCTGACTCCATGCAATATATGTACAAAGTTGTACAATCTGAGGATATCCCAAATAATAGTGGAATAGCTATTGAATTTAAGATACCAACAACAAGTAAAAGAGTGGATTTTATCATATCTGGAAAAAATAAAAATAATGATTCATCTGTAGTTATTATTGAGTTGAAGAGATGGAAAGAGGCATACAAAGTTGAAGGAAAAGATGCAATCGTATCAACTCCTCTTGGTAGGGGATTTCATGAAACAACACATCCTTCGTATCAAGCATGGTCATATTCTCGATTAATAAAAGACTTCAACGAAACTGTTCAAAATGAATCAATCCAGATTTTTCCTTGTGCTTTTTTGCATAACTTGGATATAACTAAAAATCCAGATATTTTAGATGACTATTATTCAATTCATATCGATAATGCACCTGTTTATACAAAAGGGGAAGTACTCAAACTTAGAAAATTTATATCCCATTTCATAAAATATGGGGATAACAGAGAAACACTGTATAAAATCGATAATGGTAAACTTAAGCCATCAAAATCATTGCAAGACGCCCTAGTGAGCATGATTTCAGGGAATGATGAGTTTTCATTGATTGATGAACAAAAAGTTGTTTATGAAGAAGCACTACGATTATCTATCAATTCACAAAATGATAATGAAAAAAGAGTGCTTATTGTTGAGGGTGGACCGGGTACGGGTAAATCAATCTTAGCAATCAATCTTTTAGTGTATCTAACGGATCATGATATGGTAGTAAATTATGTTTCTAAAAATTCTGCTCCAAGAAATGTTTATTCTTCTAAATTGAAAGGATCAACTACTCGTTCTCATATTGATAATTTGTTCAAAAGTTCAGGAGTCTATCACAAATCTGATACTGATGTTTTTGATGCACTAATAGTTGATGAGGCACATAGATTAAGAGAGAAATCTGGAATGTTTAAACAATATGGTGAGAACCAAATTAAAGAAATCATTAATGCTTCAAAATTCAGTGTTTTTTTCATCGATGAAAGTCAAAGAGTAGATATCAATGATATCGGAGAGCGGGGTGAGATTGAAAAATATGCGAAACATTATGGTGCCAAAATAGAAAATATGGTCCTGGAATCACAATTCAGATGCAATGGATCGAATGGCTATTTAGCATGGATTGATGATTTGCTAGATATAAGAAAAACGGCTAATGCGGATGGATTTACTGGAGATTATGATTTTCGAATTATTGATGATCCTAATAAACTAAGGGACCTGATTTTTGAAAAAAATAAAATTAATAACAAATCACGTTTACTTGCAGGTTACTGCTGGAATTGGAAAAAATCATTGAGAAATGATAGTGAATTTCACGACATAAATATTCCTAAATATAATTTTTCAATGAGTTGGAATTTGAATAATACAAATACGTGGTCCATCGATGATAACTCTGTTAATGAGGTTGGATGCATTCACACATCTCAAGGATTGGAATTTGATTACGTTGGTGTTATTATTGGATTAGATCTAAGATATGAAAATGGGAAAATTATCACAGATTATACAAAAAGAGCAAGAACTGATTATTCCCTTAGAGGAATTAAAAAAATGGCGAAGAATAATCCCGATAAAGCCAAAAAAATTTCGGATGAAATCATTAAAAACACTTATAGAACTATGCTAACTCGAGGTCAGAAAGGCTGTTATGTTTTTTGTTGTGATTCAAAACTTCAAGAATACATTAAATCCAGGATGAAAATTTTTAACAACTATTCATGAACGAGACGAAGTTGAAAGAATGAACGTTATACTCTCAATTAAACCAAAATATATTAAAAAAATAGTGACCGGAGAAAAACAATACGAGTTTAGAAAAACCGTTTTTCGTAATAAACAAGTAAGAACGGTTTATATTTATTCAAGTTCTCCAACAAAAAAAATCATCGGATCTTTTGATATTGGAAGAATAATCGAAGATCATCCAAATAATCTATGGAGAAGTCTTTGGAATGTATCAGGAATTAGTAAAAAAGATTTTTTCACCTATTTTACCAATAAACAAAAAGGATTTGCTATTGAAATCAAAAAACTAAATCTTTTTGATATGCCAATTGATCCGCATGACGTGATAAGTGATTTCCATCCGCCACAATCATTTTCATATCTAAAACAAACGATTTGATTAAAAAAAAGAAAAATTGAAAAAAATTATGTTGATGTCTTGTACACCTTTTCAATGCTTACTTCGAAAATAAGTGTTTCACCAGCAAGATCATGAAGACTATATCCTGCTCGTTCAAGATCAGCACCGATTAATGATTCCTGATAATTTGATGGAATGTCTTCATACGTTCTTGGAAACTCATAGGTTCTACTAAATTCTAACGTTCGTGCAACAGTTTGCTCTTGAGTGGTACCTTGTGTTTCAATATTTAAATCAATGGTTTCTTCATCAATACCAGTCACCGTATATGTCATCACTACTTGTTGTCCAAAATAAGAATAACTATATGTATACTCAGCACCAATCTCAGGATCGCTGGTTAATGTGATGGTAGTTTCGGTGTAACTAGCAGTTGTAGCATCTGGAAAAACGGAGAATACTTCATTTTCCCCAAATCCATATTGGATTTGTTCAAAAGAATCAAATAAGTTTTCTGTTTTAGTTGGGGTAGTATGAATCGTAACCGTATTTTCATCGTAATCAATGATCTCTGAAGCACCCTTCCAGATAAAATAAGGTGGGGGAATAAGGATCATATCTTCCTGGGTCTGGGCAAGTAAATCCTTTTGAATAATTTGCGGCATAGTAAACGATCCATAATCATCAAGTTCAACCCAGATCAGACTTAAAGATGAATCAGTTAATTCAGTAACCATAAGTGTTTGATTAAGGGATAAGTCTGGATTAATCGTATTTAACGCAAAACTACTAGAACTGAACTGATCACCAACCTGTAATTTTTGTTCACCATAGGCTTCAGAAGGAGGAATTTCTAAAGTATATGTTTCACCTTCCTCTTTTCCAATCAATCGAGTTAATAATCCATCAATAAAACTTGGTGTATAATTAGAATAACCTGTTGGTGAAGGAAGTGTTTTATCCGTTGTTACAAAAATGTTCAAAGGTGAACCACCATTTTTCTCAGATATGTCTTCATAGGAAGAATCAAAAACGGTGTTATTAGAACCATAAAGACCGATATAATGCACATCAGCACAATCTCCTTCTTCAATAATCACATCAGATCCTCCTGGTTCACCACCACTGCTGGCTCCCTCATCAGAATCCTCATCGTCTTGATTGTCATCTTCCTCTTCTTCATTTTCAGTTGGTTCTGTGACAATGATCTGAGTAGTGGCGGTCAGTGTTTTTGTTTTATTAACTGCAGTAATCGTATAGGTTGTTGTTTCAGCAGGCATTATGATGCGATGACCAATATTACTCACATTTCCAATGCCCTGATCGATAGTTACTGATTGAGCACTCATTACAGTCCAACTCAAATTAGCGGTTTGACCTTGTTCTATTAAGGATGGTTCAACATTAAAAGCAGTAATAGAAAACTGAGTAACCTCATCTAAATTCCCTAGATCTAGATCACTACAACCACTAAAACTAACGGTTAGAAACACAAGCATCAATCCAAATGGTTACAAGTTTTTTGTTCATAAATTAAGACTCCTACTAACTAATTGAAATATGAAGTATACTAATTCAAATCGATACATTACATAACCCTATAAAAACTTCTTGTTATTTTAAACGACATCTATTGGAACAAAAAACAATTATGATGCCCGCGACTAACTCTCTTAAATCATCTCTTGCTGTTCTCTTGTGTATATCAAAAGACTGAGCATATATTTATATAAAAAACACTATAAAAAATTAATATTTTAAATATAACAATTTACCATCAATAAAAACATTATTGCTGACAAGGAAACCAACATCAAAAGTAACCATTACAATTATTTATCAACACAAGATATACGTAGATGAGAATATGCCTATGAATCCAAAAAAAACCATTCTTTTCACCCTCATTATTTTTACGTTCTTAGTTTCTCTTTCCATTTTTTCACCAATGATGCCTATAAAATCCCAACAACAGCTACCTCAACATCCTTCAAAAACACTAGCATCACACCAGATCACAATGGAATCATGTATCCCATCATTACTTCAACAAGTAAAAACACAACGTGTTAAACAATATCTCACTGACATTGTCAACTTCGGACGAAGACCAACACAAAGCAATGCATGCAAGCAAACAGCAGCATACATTCTTGATACATTCCAACAGTTTAACCTCTCAGTTGAATATCAAAACTGGACGTATCCACTGGTATCCGGATCAAATGTAATAGCAACCCAACCCGGAACTCAATCAAATGCGAATGAATTCTTTATCATCAGCGCTCATTATGATACCTGGTGGAATACCACTGGAGCAAATGATGATGCCTCTGGAATTGCAGCCATGCTCACCATTGCTGAAATACTGTCAAATTATGAATTCAATTACACCATCAAATACATTGCATTTTCCGGACATGAAACTGGACCTGGTTACCTGTACGGAAGCACATATTATGCAAAACAAGTCTATGAAACAAATCAAAACATCCTCGGCGTCCTCAACATGGATATGATCGGAAACACCACTAGTGAAGGAAACACTATCCAAATTCAAGGAAAACAAATATCACACTGGTTACTCCAACATATTCAACAAGTAAATCAAGACTATGCAAATCAATTCACTATGACTATTGAACAATTCTACAATTACCCTGGAGCAGATGAAACAAGTTTCATGGACTATGGATATGATGCAATCCTCTTCATTCAATCACACTATTGGCAACCACCAAATCACCAACCAGAAGATAACATCACCACCATCAACTTTGACTTCCTGACCAATGCAACACAATTAATCCTAGCAAGCATGGCGACCCTTGCCAACAAACCAATACCCGTACACGTAAGCATAACCCAGCCAAAAAAAGACTTCCTCTACATTTATGACACGCCATTGTATCATTTATCTGGAAAAGTCAACCTCAGAAACATCGGTCTGCGAGGAATGACCTATCTATTAGGCGATACCACCATAACACTTGATATCGCCACGGATGAACAAATCAAAACAGTTTATTTCATCATTGATAACCAACTCACTTATAAAAACACCGTGACCAATCCACCATACCAATTCATCCTCAAACAAAGACAGGGATATAATCTGTTAACCGGAAAACACACCATCACCGTTTGTGTTGTCACCACAACTGGATCAGTAGCATATGATGAAATGGATGTCTATTTTCTCCCTTAATATCTTAAATATAAAAAATATTCTCTTGTTTATAAATAGATTATAAAAAAAGCATAATAAGAAGGATTCAGGGAGAATATGAGAAAAAAGAAAGTCGAATTTTAAAAAGACTCATCTCGTCCAGACATAGTCATCGATAACATCGCAATCGAAATCAAAGGACCAACCAATATTAACGCATTACAAACAATAGCTGATAAATGCATGCGTTACCCCTCTCATTTCCAACAAGGATTCTTCATCGTTCTTTTCAACCTAAAACAAGTAACCAGACGATTTTACAATGAATGGGAACAAAACGTAAAGAATCATTTTCCAACCGTTGAAATCATACGGAAACAATAATGCACGTAGTTTGAGGACTAAATTGTTTTTTGTTTTTTCTTTTACCGTTGGTTTTCCTATTTTACCTACCAGCACTCAACACCAAAATCACCCAGATCACGTGCAGAGGGTGTCAGCCACCGACCATCTTTTGCATGCAAAATCCGGAAGTTCAAATCTTGCAAACCAAACATCAGTCAACAGAAGAAAACCACATCCTCCACCAGACGCAAAAAAACCCAACCCACTTCAATTACTACCACCACATCCCACTTCCAGCGCAAACCGTGCAAAGGATGGCGGTTTTAACACAAAATTTTGCAAAGGCTGTTAGGTCAATTACGTGCAAAGGGTGTCTGTTATCCCCTCATCTTTTTTTATCAAACTCAGCAAGCGAATCATATATGAAGAACAGTAG
>CAZYLG010000113.1:0-7010 GCA_964648565.1 uncultured Thermoplasmatales archaeon | reverse complement strand
GACTATCACTAGATAACTTATGTTTTGCTGCATACCAGTCATGATATGCAAAATAAAAGAGTACAAAAATACCTGCGATACAAAGCACGGCATTTACTAAATCCTGATCTTCTCCAAAATAAAGTGTATTTGGTTGTGTTGCCCAGTACATCGAAAATACAATCCAACCAGCCACTCTTGCTTTCCAGGAAATCGGTGTTTTTGTAAATGATCCAAAAGCAAGCAAGCCTAAACCAACAAACAAGGGTATGGGTAGAAGTGTTACAACAATTGGATCAAGAGGATATGGAAAAAACAATAGGCCAACAATCGTATAAATAATTGGAAGAAGAACGAATAATAATCCAATTTGGTTCTCCGATAAATCAATTAACTGTTTTGAAACCATGTCTGTAGACATCATCTTTTCTTTTAAGTTTCTTATTGTTATACTGAAAAAAAGATTTTATGAAGAACCATTTTTTTTGGTTCTTCGTGCTTTACTTGTTTTTATGCTAATCCAAGAATTTCTACCATAGATGGAATACTGAAATTAGTCATAATGGTTTGATCCCACATTAAACAGATAAGACCAACCAGACCAATCAAGGTTAATGGAACCCAGTAAGTGTATACGATCTGATCGATTTTCAACCGAGCTACAGCAACTCGAATCAAGGTAACCGAGAAGAGTAAGACTAAGAACAGTTTGGCTAAGTAAAACAGGATATCCACAGCCATTCCAGCATATGAATTTAATCCAAGTAATGGTGAAAGATTGTATGGGAAGAACAATGCAATAATCAGCGATCCCATCACTACCATTTTCACTCCATCCATTAAGTAAAACATTCCAAGGTTTCTTCCGGAATATTCTACCATTAACCCATCAGCAATCTCAGTTTCTGCTTCAGGTGAATCAAAGGGAATCTTTGATAGTTCAGCTGGAGTGACAATGACTAAAGCAAGCAATAAAATAATCGCACCAATAAAGCCAACTGGACCGACAACTGCCCAAATAGGTGTGCTTATTACGGTTGATATCGCAAATACATTCCCTGCTCCTTCAACAAGACTTAACCTCCAGGCGAGACTAATAATGATGATGGCAAGTGGAAATTCATAGGCAATCATGGTTGTCATTTCACGTTGAGCTCCAACTGTTGCATATGGTGATCCTGAGGAAAACCCGCCAATAACCATAGCTAAAGAGGGCAGAATAAGTAAATACAGAATAACGAGTAAATCTCCTTTTGCAGAAACAAAACCATCAAGAATCGAAGGAAGTCCACCGATTGGAAGATACAAAAGAATGGTAATTGTTGCTCCAAGACCAAGAACAGGTACTAAATTAAACAACCAACTGATCGCATTCTCTGGAACGATACTTTCCTTAACCAGTAATTTTCGTACATCAAGGAATGGCTGACGAAGTGGCGGACCAATACGACCTTGCATATGAGCCGCGATTTTTCGATCAATTCCTTTGTATGCAAGTCCTAAAAAGATACCAACGAAAGTAACACCAATTGCACCAAGTAGAACAGTTAGCACGGTCATTGAAATACTTGCAATATCCATATTACATCAACCCCACTGAAAGAAGGAGCAATCCCATGACCACTACAAACCAAAGTACGTAATCACTCACATTACCCGTATGCATCTTTTTTAAGATATCAATAATCCATTTTAATGCTTCAGTCCAACCCCAATATAAATTGCTGGATTGCACATGCATGAGTTGTTTATCATATTCTTTATTACCTGAAAGAAATGCTTGGGTTTGCCCAGTTCCCTTCTTATACTTTTTTTCTCCGAATCCACGAACAATGTAGACGATAAGGAAAATGATTACAAAAGCAACTACCCAAACAAGGGGATGCCAGTAACCAGTCCCTGTTTCAAATGTTTCAAGTATCATATCAATCATCTTAGAACCCTCCTGTTAACCATTGTAAATATTCACTATTATTCACCAGCGCATTCGCTGCTGGTTCAACAAGATTAGTTACAATAACTTGTGGGAATAATCCAAACACAATAATGATGCCTGCAATCACTGCCATTGCCACAAGCATACTTTTAGGTACTTCACGAACCGTTTCATATTTTGGTAGAGCTGGTCCTAAAAACACTGAATGCAATACTTTGACAAAGATTGCAAGTAACATAATACTTGATAGAATAGCCACAATTGAAAGAATTGGGTTTAACTGATACGTTGATTCATAAATCAATAGTTTTGAAGCGAATCCATTGAATGGTGGAAGTCCTGAAACGGCAAGCAACCCAATAATGAAAAAGATGGTTGTGTACTTCATGTTTCTAGCTAGACCACCTAGTTTGTTCAATGATGTTTCCTTTGTAGCATAATACACTGCACCAGCAACCAAAAACAAAAGTCCGATGTCAAGTGCATCATTGATCACATGAAATAATCCACCGGTGATTGCTTTCATAGCAAATGGTGCTGTTTCAAGAGTGATATTTGGATCGGCATTAGCAACGATAGTAAGACCGGTTCCCACTGCAAGTCCCATGTATCCAAGTTCAGCGACGGCACCATAACCGATTAATCGTTTGAAATCTGTTTGAATAATGGCCATGATCACTCCGATAAGCATAGTAATCAAACCAAGTAAAACAAGAATCCAACCAACAGAAATTGCTGGAAGACTAATCACTTCACCATATACGGTAAATACGATTCGGAATAATCCATACAAACTGGCTTGTGTTGCACCAACAAGTAATAATGAAATAGATGCGGGTGCTTGTCCATATGCATCAGGAAGCCACATATGCATTGGTGCTAAACCTCCTTTCATGGCAAGTGCTGCAATTAATAGTACTAACGCGATTTTATCAATGAATGTAAAACCTGATATACCAAGGCTTTGTGCGATTTTAGCCATGTTCAATGCATCATATTGACCATACAACAGTGCAATTGCAAACAAGACAAACAAGGCACCAATAGTACTGATCACGATATATTTGAAACCGGCTTCTACTGCTTTTGCTTTATTCGTCCAAAATGCAACAAGTGCAGCTGAGGCAATGGATGTTATTTCTAAGAACACAAAGAAATTGAACATATCTCCAGTAAGCATCATTCCAAGCATACCCGTAGTCATCAACAATAATAGTGTGTAATACTTATCTAGACCTGTGTTTTTTTCCATGAATGCATATGAATAAACAACGGCAACAAAGGAAAGAATAATTCCAATAATTGCCATGAAAATACTTAAAGCATCAATTTCAAACAAAATTCGGATTACGGTTGATTGCTGCACGGTTTCAGCAGTTGATCCAAACACATAAGTCATCGGACCATTAGCTAACACTTCTGAAGCCATCAAAAACACAAATAACGCAGTGATACCAACTATGATAATCGCGAAAATATTCCTTCCTTTCTCAGTTACTCGACTAATAAGCGGAGTGAGAAACGCTCCAAGAAGTGGAATAGCGATAGTCAATGCTGGTGCATGAGTCAGTAACATATCAATGATGTTCATTGATCATCACCTCCGAGTTTAGATACATCTAATGATCCATGATGTCGATAAATATGAATCACTAATGATAGCATCAATGCAAGAACTGCGACACCAATCACAATGCTAGTAAGCGTTAATGCTTGTGGAACAGGATATGACATTACAGGATTATCTGCATTACCCGTAAAGATTGGAGCAACGCTTCCTATTCGATATCCAAGTGTTATTAAAAATAAGTTTACACCGCTTTGTAAAATAGTGATTCCAATAACCATTTTAATAAGATTCTTCTTAAAAAGCAAGGTGTATAATCCAATAATAATAAGCCCTGCGACTGCAAGATAGGGGATATTAGCAATCATACTTAATTTCCCTCCTTATTTGTGGCAATAGCCATAACAAGAATAATAGCAAAAAGACCTGCAATCACTTTTAAACCAACAGCAAAGTTCATCAGAGGAAGTGTACCGCCAGTGTTAATGTTTGCTGCTCCATCAACTGGGATCGCACCAAATAACATTGAAGTATCTACTAAGAAATTAGAAAAGAACGCACCACCCATCACTAAACCAAGGAATGCAAGGCCAATGAAACCAAGTGCTCCAATGCTTTCAAGCACTGATAAATCATGTTCTTTTACTTTTGATTCAACCCACTCTGTACCATGAGCAACAGCTAATAAGGCAAGACCTGAAGCAACGATAGCTCCTCCTTGGAAACCGCCACCAGGAGTTAAATGGCCATGAGCGATTATATAAAGTCCATAAATAGTAATGATTGGAAAACTAATGTTAGCAATGGTTTTTACGATCGTTGACATTCCCTTCATTTTTTCAACCTCCGAAAGAGCATGACAACACTAGCAACCGCAGCAAAAAGCACGGTTGCTTCACCAAGCGTATCAAAACCTCGGTAATCAAACACTACGGAAGTCACACCATTGTTTCCACCGGTGTCTTCAACGGTATTATCAATAATATATTGATCCATTGCCTGACTGGTTGGCTCTCCAAAGGGATGCATGAATAATGCGCTAAAAACTAAAAAAACGGCTACAATAGTAAGAAAAGCAGCAGCTAATATATTTCGTTGATTCATCATTTTTATGCATCCTCCTCTTCATTTCGGTTGGTTGCTTTAATCGCAAGAATCAATATCGCAGTGGTTAACGCGGCACCAACACCTGCTTCAGCAATAGCCACATCGGGAGCTTGTAAAATATAAAATTCTAATGATAAAAGCAAACTCATGGAAGCAAGTGCTATGGTTGCTGCAACTAAATCTTTTAAATATACTGCGACAAGTGCTGAAACAATCATCAGTACTGGAAGTATAATATGAACTGCATCAAGTAGTATCATGATCCTTCCTCCTTTTCTAAAGTATCAACAACAGCTTGAGCAGGTTTTACCCCACTTTTATGAGCTGCTCGAGCTATAGCGTGAGCTCCTGTTGGATTAGTCACTAAAATTGCAATTAAGGCTCCCATGCTATGAATCGCCAAAACCGATCCGGTTGCATCTCCAAAATACCATGATCGCAATCCAAGAATGACTACTGAGCCAATGATAAAAATTGATCCAAACGTGGTACATTTCGTACCTGAATGAAGACGTGTGTACACATCTGGAAATCGAAGTAATCCGATAGATGCAAGCACATTAAAAAACACTCCAATTCCAAGAAGCACATAAATGATTACAGTAACAACACTCATCATTAATATTCGCCTCCTTGAAGATATTTAGCAATATACAATGTTGAAACAAATGATAATAGTGCATACACAATGGCGACATCAATGTAAATCACTTGTTCAAAGATAGCACCGAATACCACCATGGATACAATCACAATAGTATTAATGGTATCAAGGCCAACGACTCTGTCAGGAGCTGTTGGTCCAAGAATAATTCTGATCACTGCCATTACGATAGCAATTGATAAAATAATCAAAACGATAAGATATTCAGTTGCTAATGGCATCATTCAGCAATCCTCCGTATCCATTGTGGAAATGATCCACAAACATATTTACAGTCAATAGGTGTTTGTTTGATTGCTTGTTCATCAACGTTAATCCAATGAATGTACAAATCATTGTTCTTCTCATCAATATCAACACTGAGCGTACCTGGTGTCAAGGTTATTGAATTCGCAAGCATTGTTATCCCAAGATCTGTTTTCAGATCGGGATGAATCTTTACAATACCTGGATTAATTTTACCTGTGATCACTCGATAAGCAACATCAACATTTGCTTTTGCCAATGACATAAAAAATGGACCAATAGCATACACTAAAAAAAGCATCCATTTCAAAGGATTTGCCATTCGTACATCGTCATCTTTGACAAAAACAGTTTGGCTGATGAACCCAGTGATGAGCGAGAGAATAAGTCCAATAAGTAATTCTTCAATGCTCCAAAGACCAGCTATATCACCACTTCCTGTTGTAAATAGAAGATAGGTGATGAAACATACGATTGTTGTAATCACAAATGCAAGCATGGTGTTTTTACCCCTTTGCGTTCCTAAACAATTGTTCAGAGAGGGTAATCCCCACACTTTTTAAAAGGTTATGGTTTTTCAAGGAGTCATATAATGTATTTGAAAACAAGTGTAAATTGTTATTTTTCCTCCGTAAAAAAAGATTTTGAAAACGTATCATGGGAAGTGACAAAAACATTTAAACACGATTTTTATTTGCTACATGGGAGTATTTTATCATGGATGTTCAATTACTTGGAGTAACCCCTCGTCCCGAACGATTACCAGCTCTTGCTGCAAAATTGACTCATAGTAACACGTCAACAGAAAAACTTGAACAATCATCAGAAAAAGAACTCAATACTATTTTGGATTACGTTATGAAACTAGGTCATACTAGTGTGGTTGAACATACCTCGTTTACCTTTGCAATCAGTGATGTGAGCAGGTCCTTAACTCATCAACTGGTTCGTCATCGAATCGCTAGTTACGCCCAACAAAGTCAGCGATATGTGAATTTGGAAAAACCTTGTTTTATCACTCCGCCAAAAATAGCGAAGAAAGAAGAAATGAAAAAAGCATATGAACAAGTAATGGAAACTATCTGGGATCAATATAATAAATTATTACAAATGGATATTCCTGCGGAAGATGCTCGTTATGTACTACCTAATGCAACGTGTACAAATATCATGGTTACCATGAATGCTCGATCCTTACTCAATTTTTTTGAACTCCGTTGTTGTCTTCATGCGCAATGGGAGATTAGACAACTTGCGAATAAAATGTTAAAACTAGTGAAAAAAGAAGCACCTCGAATCTTTAAAGATGCTGGTCCTGCTTGCCAATCAAAAGGATATTGTCCTGAGCATAACCCAGATTGTCCATTATATCCTAAAGATAAGTGAATATCTATGAATCGACCAGATATTATCATCAATTGTGCGATGTCACTAGATGGAAAAATAGCTTCATCATCTGGTAGACAAGTTCGAATTTCTTCTGAAGAAGATATGGCACGAGTCTATCAATT
>CAZYLG010000112.1:0-7044 GCA_964648565.1 uncultured Thermoplasmatales archaeon | reverse complement strand
TAGGAAATGATGTGATTAGTTACAACAGTGAATTTTCCAATAATCATACATTTGGTTATCAATTCTTTAAATATTTTTTTGGCAGAAGACATTTCATGAAAGTAGCACTCATCTACTTGTTCATCGTTGCGGGTTATCCGCTTTATTTTTTTGTTGCCTTTCTTTTCTTTGATGAAGCTTATATGATGGTAGCATTGTATAGTCAATCAAAAAAAGAGGAAACAAAGTCCAGTTATTCAACGATTGAATCAAGTGAAGTAAACACGTAATGATGAAAGAAAGTGATAGTTTTGTAAAATTTGGATTTCTGATAATTATTCAAAAACTCGTTTATTTTCATAAGAATTTTCAAGTGCAGTCTAAAGACTATTTTTTTCGTATTATCCTTAAAGAAAGAAGTGTCTAGTTGGTTTTAAATAAGAGATGAAGATTATATAAAATTGAATGCAAGAGATTGATAAAGTCGTTGAAAAAATCAAAAAATTCGGAGGGAAGAAAATAAAGTTCATCATTCTATATGGATCTCAATCAACAAATAACCAAACTCCCCTGTCAGATACAGATATTGCAGTGTACTATGATGCAGGAAAAGAACAAAGATTCAAGTTCAGAATGAAAATTTTAGGTCGAGTTGATGATCAGTATGATATCCAAATATTTCAGGATCTTCCACTGTACATAAAAAAAGATGTAATCAAAGGAAACATACTGTACACTTCAGATAAACGATTGATTCATGAGATAAGCCGGAAAACATACAGAGAATTTGATGATTTCAAAAAAAGATTCTATGACTACATAAAGAAAGGAGTGATAACATGAGAACTGACATCATCCAAACCAAGATAAAAGAGATTGAAGAAAACCTCAAAATCATCAAGGAACATCTTCCTTAAAATTTTGATGAATTTTCGAAACTTGGATTGATTAAAGATGGGATTTATAAAAGAATTGAATCATCCATCGAAAACATCATTGATATCTGTAATCATTTAATTTCAGCAAAATAAACTCAAAACTTTAAATGATTATGCAGATAGTTTTAAAGTTCTTGGAGAAACAGGTGTATTTGAAGAAGCATTTATGCAAAGACTTATTGAAATGGCACGTTTTAGGAATAGATTAGTTCATATTTACTAAAATATTGATGATGAATTAATCTATAAAATTATCTGTGAGGATCTCAAAGATATTGAACAGTTTTTAGAGATTATTAGTAGTCTTTTATCTAAAAAATAATAGAATTGTATGAACATCTTCAAACATCAACTTCACTAATAATCATTTTTAAATTAATAGAAACTTTGTCTACTATGATAGACTTAAAAAAGCAGTTTAAGTCGAGTATATTAGAGTAATCATAGAAAAAAAGACTTAATTCTTGAAATCTTTTTCAGACATTTCTGGAAGCCATCGTTCTTTATGACATGTTGTCGACATCCAGGATTCCTGTTTTCTAATCGCATTTGGAAATTTCTTTTCTAACTCTTCCATGATGTTGAAAACATCATCCATACTTTTTATGGTCAATTGAAAACCAAAATCACTCCAACCAATGGATTTACTCATCATATCAAATATATACGAATTGTTAATGACATGTTTGATCATTTGCTGCTTCTGATCATGTTGTTTTAAATAAACATCAATTGCACAACTTTTCATCCCAAGTTTGGCATCATCTATTGAAACTCTAAATGCTTTGATTATATTTTTTTTCAATAAGCCTTTCAAGTGATAATTGATTTTTTGAGAAGAACAATTGAGCTTATCTGCAAGTTCAATAGTAGACATACGACCGTTTAATGCAATCAAATCCAATAATCGATAATCCGTTTCATCTATCTGACCCGGTTGCCCACTGCAATTTGTAATGTACATTATTCTGTTTTTATCATAATTTTTAGGAAGTAAATATGATTTCTTACAACTAATGACTTCGTTTAATATTGATACCGAAGCATCAGCGAAATAGCTCCCATATTTTTGAAGGGTTTCCTCCCATTTCATATTGAACTTAAACACATCATTAACCCATAAAATAACATCAAGGTCTACAGGTCCTTTCGCGGTTAATACTGCCCAAACATTTTTTGCATTACAAAAATAGTGGATGATCTCATTTTTAATGGTTGAACTGACATCCATGAAGTTAATATATATTCTAAATACGTAATAGCCGAGTTTGTATGTATTAATTGCAGTCCAATACCCCGTGATAACTCCTTTTTCTTCCATTTTGTTAATTCGGTATTCAACGACTTTACGAGATAAACCTACTTTTTTTCCAATCTGAGAATTACTTTGCCGGCAGTTCAAATCAAGGTGATAGAGTATCTTTCGGTCTTTAATATCAAGATTAGGCATTTTTTCCAACTCATCTCTTAAAATCTTTTTCTGTTAATTCAGGTAAACAACGTAGTTTATACCCTTTCACTCCCCTCCAATGGATATATTTCCGAATAGCATTTGGAAACTCTGAAGATATTGCTTCCATGAATTCAATTATTTTCTCTGATGATTCAATGGTAAATTCTGCTTCTAAATCAGCATAACCTGCTGAAGTATTAATGAAGGTCACATTGGGATTAATTCTTAATTTATTCCATATTTTCCTTCTTTTTGATACTTCTCTTAACCAAATATCCACTTTGAAATGTTTCAAACCCAGTTTAGATACATCAAGAGCTACATGATACCCTTGAATAACATCTCTTTTCATTAGATTCTTCATACGATAACTAATTGATTGAGAAGATTGGTTTAACGCATCTGAAAGATCAACAAGTGGCATCCTTGCGTTTTCTGCCATTTTATTTAATAATTTATAGTCAGTGAAATCAATATTGACCGGTTTTCCACCTACTTTTTCAACATATTTTTTCCGATCATCTACAAATTTTTTATTTTCATTAGATATTAAAAAGGATGAAGGGTAATGATCAGCTTGAAGATAAATTGAAAAAAGTTTTTCTGACAGATAATCCCCGTATTGTTCATTGAACTTGTCCCAAAAATGATAAAATTTTTGCACATCTTTAACCCAGATGACTAATGTTATATCATAAATACCTAATATTTTTGCAACGACCCATGTGTTCTCATATTCAATTAGCTTCTGTATCATTTTTTCTTTGATACTCGGTGTTGCATTTTGTAATACCAAATAATAACGATAGACGTCATATCCAAATTTATACGCATCAATATTCGTCCAATACCCCGCAATAATCCCTTCTTCTTCCATTTTGTTAATTCGGTATTCGACGACTTTACGAGATAAACCTACTTTTTTTCCAATCTGAGAATTACTTTGCCGGCAGTTCAAATCAAGGTGATAGAGTATCTTTCGGTCTTTAAGATCAATGTCAGTCATAAACCTTTTTTCTCCTGTTTTTTTCCGATTTGTAAACAAACTTATCATATATTAGAATTATCGGCAAAAATCAAGGATTGGGGTATTATGTATGCTTCTTTTGTTTCTTGTATTGGTGACAAAAAAATATGAACATGCAAGAAGAGGTGTTTTTAGAGCAAACCGCAATCGAGGAGGACGAATGGTTATGATCTTTTTTTTACTTTCATTTATGGTTCTTGGTGCTGGTATCAAATATATTGATGATGCTTTTGATGAGGAAACATTTAGTAAAAAACTAGCTTATATTAGTGCTCCGTTACTTGGATTGTTATGGTCGTATACCATGCTTATTGATGCTGTTGCAGCAACCATTTTGTTAGCAATTGTATTAGGTGTGTTTTTCAAAGGAAAAATAGATAATCTAGCACATTTAGCTGGTATGGGCATTATTTTTCTTGTAGTAATTCTAGCTGGAATAGAATTGTTGTTTCCTATTCTTTTATTATTTGCTGCTGCAGCTCTTACTGATGAACTAGGGAATGATTACGTTGATAAGAAAAAAACAGTTTGGAAACAGAACAAGTTTAACCGGGTCATTATTGGTTTTTTTAGTCATCGATGGACACTCAAAGTTGCAATACTTTTTCTCTCTGTTCTTAGTGTTATTCCTTGGTATTTCTTTATTGCTATGATCTGTTTTGATTACGCGTATCTAACCGTTGGATTATATGGAAGAATAAAACAAGATTCAACGCAACCAGTGACCCTAAAAAAAATCGTTACTACCATAGCCGTTTTTAACAGATAAAAAAAAAATAATTAGTTATTGTGATGGACAGGATGAATCCAATGACCAATGCAACCGTAACCTATACGGATGGAGTAAAAGAACATTTTGAAGCACTCCGTATAAACAAAAAAGGAATCATTATCGGCCGTATTATCAACGGAATATTTCTTGATTGCGGATTTATTTCAAAAACAAACGTGAAAGAAATCACATATGATGAAGGGAAAAAAGCATGGAAGTAACTAACTATGGAAACCATAATAATATAAACATAAATCAAGTCAGACAAGGATTCAATCAACTCAGTGATGAGTTCGTACATGGTGGACATCTCCTTGGAATCAATTCTGCATTCCTTGCTTTAGGGGTGATGGTCATCTTTGATTTTAGCATACAATTATCAATCCTGTTCATGATTTATCTGCTCACGCAAGCAGTCTACGGCTTCGATTATTATTATGATTTACAAAAGGACAGTCTTCAACAGAACAAAAGAGTGGAATTTGTAAAACGAACAAAGAAAACATACCCGTTTCGATTACTGTTTTTCACAGGTTCTTTTCTCCTCTTGTTATTCTTTTTTGGGAATTTATTGACTATCAGTATTGGATTAAGTATTCTTCTGTTAGGAATCGGGTATAGTCTGTGGTTGAAAAGACTCACCAGGTATATCCCTGGGTTTAAAAACATCTATGTCGCAGCAACTGTTTCTCTTGCTATCGTGTTCACCGCATTATTCTATCAGAACCTGTTATCGTTTGCACTCTTGTTTTTCACCGTTTATGCTGGAATCAGTTACTATATGAACTGTACTATTTGTGATGTCAAAGACATGGAATCAGATAAAAAACAAGGATTGAAAACATTACCATTACTCCTTGGAAAACAACGATTCTTTTATTTTATCCTTGGTGTTAACACCGTGTCATTAACCGTTCTGGTTTTGCTTTTAATTCTCAGTGTGCTTCCTTCTTTTTTTGTTGCATTGATTGGTTTCAACGTTCTCTGGTATATTGTCATCCTGAAAGGGATGCAACCAGGTGTTGATTATCATTGGTTCAGCAGTAGAATCATGGATAGTATGGAGATATTCAGTTTCTTGTTCTTGTTTGCTGGAAAAACATTGATGACCGTGGTGTAACCAAATTATGAAAGAGATAAAGAATAAGACCATTGCCATAATCGGTGGTGGACCTGCAGGAAGTTATCTTGGCTATTGTCTAGCAAAGAACGGTTTTCATCCAATGATTTTTGATGATAGTCATCCACGGGAAAAACCCTGTGGTGGTGGCGTTTCTTGTTTATCCATCAAACGGTTTCCTATTCTTCATCAAGTACCCGTTGGGAAATCTCCTGAGAATATGTTTCTTCTTATCTCTCCAAAGAAACAAAGAGTATTGGTCAAAGGTGATATGGCAAGTTGGACGCTTCCCCGTAAGGACATGGATGTTTTTCTCTTAGAACAAGCAATCAAACAAGGATGCAACCTTATCAAAGAACATGTCAACGATGTAACACATGATAAGGAATCATGGCAGATTAAAACGAAGAATCAGGTGTATAACGCAGATATTCTGGTTGGTGCTGATGGGGTGAACAGTCTTGTCCGTAAAAAAGTGATTGGACCAATTGAGAAAAAGAATCTTGGTGTCTGCTATGGCTGTTACGCAGTGGGAGACAAAGATGAACAAGGAACCATCAAGTTTCTTAAAAACAAAAGAGGGTATGCGTGGTGTTTCCCCAGGCATAATCATTTGAGTATTGGTGTCGGTGTTGATTATCAGGATGGAAAACAAGCAAAACAACTTTTCCAAGAATTCTTTGATGAGCATTATTCTGATACTACGGTTACCTCATTTTATGGAGCGTTGATTCCGTTTGTTAAAGACCCCAATTTTTTTGATAAACCATGTTGTGGTCAAAATTGGTTACTGGTTGGTGATGCAGCAGGTCATGTCGACCCGTTGACTGGTGAAGGTATTCCTTATGCGTTATGGGGTGCTGAACTGGCATCTGAAGCAATATTAGATAATGATATTCAATCGTTTGATGGACGTTGGCGAGATGCATATGGTATGGGTCTTATTGAAGCATGTAAGATGCATGACATGTTCTATAATCCGTTTTTGTTAGAACTGGTGTTTAAACTGACTTCGATGAGTAAGACATTATCTGATATTTTGTATGATATGTTGAATAGTATTGAGGATAATGCAAATCTAACACGAAGACTGCTGAAAAGTTTGCCATATATTGGTACTGAAATCATAATGAATATATTTAGTAATGAAGAAGATGGCAGAAAAATAAATAATAATGAACAGAGAAAAATAGTTGAGATATCATAAATAATTATTACGCATAAAAAGAATGATTAATAAAGTTTAATCATCATTCACAATGTTTGTATTTGCTATGACTATTGATTGTGATGTTTTAGTAATTGGAGGGGTCCTGCTGGTTGCAGTGCTGCAAGAGCTGCTGCAAAACAGTAGCAATCTTAAGCAGTAAATAATAGCCAAATCAAATAAAAAGATGTTGTAAAATCATGTATCAACCGCCATGAATTGATAAAAATATGTTTCTTCGGATTACAATCATGAAAAATTAATGAACAATTTTTGAAATTACAGTAAAAAACCAACAGTTACTATGAGTAACTTCAACTAGCTAACAATCATTCAACATATTCTGCATTTTTGATGCAATAAGATTAGCTGAATCAGTAACTATTGGAAACCACGGGGTTTTGAATCTTAAATTCAACAGTTTTTGAGGGAGGGAAAGAGAGGTGTGATGAATGCAAAAAGAAGAAGCAAAGGGGGCCTCTCTTTCAAATCTTTACTGTGATAAATATCGTTTTCAGTTATAAGTTTCTGTAATTTGTTTGGTGATT
>CAZYLG010000111.1:0-7098 GCA_964648565.1 uncultured Thermoplasmatales archaeon | reverse complement strand
GGGCTTAGGACCCTGTGACGTAGGTCTTCGAGCGTTCGAATCGCTCCCTCTGCATCTTACTTTGAAATTAGCTGATCATATGTGTAATTAAGCTTATGTATCTAGACTATGTAAAATGGTAAAGGATGGATTAACGGTATGCAAACACTTGGATTCACAGGTATGCCTTGGTCAGGGAAAAGTGAAGCGGTTGCTTTTGCCAAAAAAAAAGGAATTCCCGTTTTTCGTATGGGTGATTTCATTTGGGATGAAGTAAAGAAAAGAAAATTGCCGATGAATGCTTCTACTGTTGGAAGTGTTGCTTCAGATATGAGAAAAAAATATGGATCTGCGATTTGGGCAAAAAAAACTGTTGAAGCAATTAAACAGGTCACTGATTCGTCAATTGTTGTTATTGACGGTATTCGCAGTATTTCTGAGGTAACCTATTTTAGGGCGCATTTATCTGATTCCTTTCGTCTTGTCGCAATTATTGCTTCAGATGCGATTCGCCATCAACGTGCAAAAAAAAGAGGAAGAGTGGATGATAGTAGTGATGATCAATCTATTCAACAACGAGATAATCGTGAGATACAATGGGGTATTGACCAGGTAATAGATGAATCGGATATCAAGATTAGTAATGAATCATCATTGGCATCATTTCGGAAAAAAGTTGCAAACTTATTTTCTGAGGAATTAATAGATGAATCGATAGATTAATTTAGCCATCATTATATCCAGTGGGGAATGCTTATGTTTGATATAAGAGTGACGGTACGGTTAAAAAAAGGGGTGAGTGACCCTGAGGGAAAAAACACGGAAAAAGCACTGCATTTACTTGGGTTTGAACAAGTTAAAAACGTTAACACATTACGGATTTTTGATATTCAGATTGATGGTGTTAGTGAAAAACAGGCCCTTAGTTCTGCTGAGCAGATGTGTCAACGACTATTAACAAATCCTGTTGTTCATGATTATGATATTTGTATTGAAAAGATGTAATGTTGAGTGTGTTTGATAATGATTGAAGAAACCATGGTTGACCGATATCAAGGTTTATCTGATGTTTCGGTTGTTGATATTTCACAGTTTTCTGATGAACAACTTGTTTCGTTAAGTGATGAGATGGGACTAGCGTTGTCTCTTGATGAAATGAAGCAAATTAAAACATATTTTGAAAAAAAGAAACGATCTCCAACAGATATTGAACTTGAAGCACTTGGCCAAGCTTGGTCTGAGCATAGTTGTTATAAATCATCTAAACTTCCTTTGAAAAAATATGTGTATGGTATTGCTGAGGACAAAGTTTTAGCTCGGGAGGATGCGGGTGTTGTTGAGTTTGATGATAATCATTATTATTGTGCGGCTTTGGAATCGCATAATCATCCTTCTGCCGTTGAACCGTATGGTGGTGCTGCAACAGGAGTTGGTGGAATCGTTAGGGATATCGTCTGCATGGGTGCTCAGCCTTTAGCTTACATTGATCCTTTGTTTTTTGGTTCCATTCATATGCACCAAAAAGAGTTGCCAAAAGGAGTGAAGCATCCTCGATATTTGTTTCAAGGTGTGGTTGATGGTATTAGGGATTACGGGAACCGGATTGGTGTGCCAACGCTTGCTGGTCAAGTTTATTTTCATCCAGGGTATACGAGTAATTGTTTGGTGAATGTTGGTAGCATTGGCATTATGAAAAAAGAGGAAATGATTCATAGTAGTGCCAAACAAAGTGGTGATGTGTATATTTATGTGGGTGGACGAACTGGTCGCGATGGAATTCATGGTGTTACGTTTGCTTCAGCTGAACTCACTGATGATAGTGAAAAGACTAGTAGAAGTGCGGTGCAAGTTGGCGACCCAATTACAAAGGAACCATTGATTCATGTCACCTTATTGTGTAATCGGCTTGGTTTGTTACAAGGATTAAAAGATTTTGGTGGCGGCGGTCTTTCGTGTGTAGCTGGAGAACTAGCTCATGCTGCAGGTCTTGGTGCGGAGATTCATTTAGATGACATTCCATTGAAAGAGAAGGGATTAGCTCCTTGGGAGATGTGGATTTCTGAAAGTCAGGAGCGGATGATGTTTGTGGTAAGTCCAAAGGATGTTGATCAAGTGCTTCATATTTGTAAGCAGTGGGATGTGAACGCGGTTGTAGTTGGTACGGTGATTGATGATCCGGTTGCTCGTGTGTTTTACAAAGGTAAAAAGATTTTGGATATGGATCTTGAGTTTTACACAGGTGGACCGGTTTATGATGAAACAAAGCGGCCTTATCAATTACCTACGGTCAAAAACGAGAATGTTTCAATTTCTTCATATGATCTACCAGATTTTACTGATACGTTATTATCATTGTTGCAACAGGAGAATATTGCCTCTAAGGAATGGGTAATCCGTCAGTATGATCATGAAGTACAATCTCATACCGTGGTAAAACCTTTGCAAGGACAAATTAATCGGGAGACTCATGGTGATGCAACAGTAATCAAACCATTGCAGGATTCTTTTAAGGGATTGGCCGTGACTGCGGATGTGAATCCTCGGTTTATGTTAAATGATCCGTATCATGGTGCTCGTGCAGCAATTGATGAAGCTTGTCGTAATCTTATTGCAGTTGGTGCAAAACCTGATGCATTACTTGATTGTTTGAATTTTGGGAATCCTGAGAAAACTGAGCGGATGGGTGAGTTTTATGAAGCATTACGTGGAATGGGCGAGATTGCTTCTGCATTGGATCTTCCGTTTATGTCCGGTAATGTCAGTTTCTATAATGAAGCAGTGAACTCTTCTGTTCCCCCTACGCCTGAGATTATGGGAATTGGGTTGATTGATGATATTCGAAAAAGTGTTACGGTCCCATTTAAACATAAAAAAGATATGATTTATATTGTTGGACGAAACACTAGTGAAGAATTAAGAGGTTCAGAGTATTTTCATTTGAGAAATATTTCTGGTGGAAAGGTTCCACGGTCAGATAGTACGTTATTAAAAAAATGTATGAATGGATTGCTTTTGGTGATGGATAAAAAACTCTTGAGTTCTTGTCACGATATTAGTGAAGGCGGTCTAGCGGTTTGTATCACAGAAATGTCCATTGGCAATCAGATCGGGGCTGTGATTGATTTAGCAAAGGTTCCAGGTAGTGATCGTGAAGATATATTATTGTTTTCTGAAACAGCTACTCGATGGATTGTAACAATTCCTAAAAGAGTTAAAAACGAATTTGAAAGAATCATGACTGCTTCTGAGGCACCATTTGCTTGTATTGGAGTGACACAAGGAAAAAATGTTTGCTTTAAACATCACGATAAAACAGTAATTGATGAGAAAATTTCTCGGCTGTATGATCAATGGCTGAATGGTGTTGCTTCTGTGATGGGTTGAACAGAAAGTTTAAAAATCAGTTGAGAGTTTGATTGTTTTACATGATGAGCGAACCCTTTCTGAGCTAAATTAAACATTTCTGCTTTTTTTAGCGATGATGACGATCTTGAGTGCTGAAGATAAAGGGTGTAGTTTACTGATTGTGGATATGCTCTGATAGCATATCTGCAATTTCTTTTAAAAATAGATCATCTTCTTTGCTGAATGCATCTGGTGTATCTGAATCAATATCGATTTCTCCAATGATTTTAGATTTTTTTTTGATCGGAACCACAATTTCAGATCGTGTTGAAACAAAGCAGGATAAATACCGGTTATCCGCGTGTACATCTGAAACGATTTCAGTTTTACCAGTTTTTGCTGCTGCACCACAGATACCTTGTCCAATCGGAATTTCTGTGTGTTCTGTATCTTGATCACCTTGCCAGGGTCCTAAATGTAACATGTTATCCTTAACTACATAGATGCCTACCCATGAATACATTTCAAAATTTGATTGAAGGAAATCAACCACTTGTTGAACTGATTTTTCTTTGTTTTTAGTTAGAATCTGTTTTATTTTTTGTTTTGCATAATCATAATCCATATGCTAATCCTCACGATTATTTTTTATAATCATAATGTTTGTAAATCTACAGTTCTGAGCCGAAATACTAGTTAGTATTCATTCATAAGATATTTATGAAGCCAGCTTTTTTCACATATCACATGAGCCCATCCTGCTTCAGCTCCTGATTTTATCACAAAAATCCGATCTTTTTCGGTGATTACTTCTTTCAATTTATCTCTTATATCTGTGGCTTCTTCGTTTGTGACAATAGCCCAAGCAGTTTTACTTATTTGAGCATGTATCTCATAATTCTTAATGATTTTAAGGATGTTTTGCTCACTTTTTGATTGTTCTGCATCATAAATAACGATATAAGAAGTCATTTTCAATCACCTCATCAATTCCCATGTAATTTTGTATTTCATTCTTTTTTCAGAACAGTTTTTTATTTTTTCTTTCATGAAGACAATTCGATCTGTAACTGTGGTTCCTCCCAAGGAATGGTTAAAGAACCATAAGTTCCTCCTCCTCCCGGATGAAAATGAACAGTTGCATTACGAAATGAATAAATGGCTTCTGCAAGTGCTGTAGGAACAATTTTTGAAAGGTCCTCTATTGGAGTTGAAAGTAATATATCGATTTCACTGCCAAAGATACTAACCAATTTTTGCCACTCTGCATTTACTCGTTCAGTAAATGGATTTTGTTCATGATACACTCTTGTGATAATCTCATGAAGTGGTAAAAATGAAGCATATTGTGGCCGGTGAATAGGGTGTTGGCATGGTTGATACGATGCTTTTTGGGCAATGGTATCTGAAACACCTTTTTTTATGGATCCTCCACATTCACATTTCCATTGTTGTTCTGCTGCTTGATAATATGAATAACGCATATGACATTTGTTACAGGCAGTATCAAAATATTTTCCTTCTTGTGGAGGAATGCCTATGTTTAATACTGGTTTATTTCCATTTTGTCGTTTGATAGCAAGTGCTAATTCGTTAAAGGTCGGTTTTTTAACCTTAAACTGTGTAAATTCTCGAGCAAGTCTGATCGGATGGGGATTATGAGTATCTGAATCAGATAAGAAAGTGTAATTGTGCAGTTCGTGAATTTTATCTGCTAAATAGGTGTTTCCCGCCAGCCCTAATTCTACAAAGGAAATAGAAGATGTCATGTGTTGATAGCATTCTTTAAGTGAAGGATATCTGGAGTATACTCCAGAGTGTGAATCGAAAATATGAGCTGGGCCAATAAGTGCTCCAATCTCAGTTGCATGTTCTGCGGTATCAGCACTTGATAATTCGATTTTTGGTCGGCCATGTTTTGAAATATTTGATGTGCATGGTTTGATACGTTCTCGGAATTCAGTGGCCGCAGTAGTATCAGGAAAAAATACGAGATGATGAATTTGATCTTTTGTTTCAATTTCAGTAGTGAGAACAAATCGAGTATCTCCATATTGGTAGGTTCCAGAATCAACTTCGGTTAACTGTTGAATTTGTTGCATCCATCGTGGATGTAAACAATCTCCAGTTCCTAGGATTTGAATGCCTTTTAATTTCGCGTTTAAGGAGAATTGTTGTAGTGATGTTGGCGCATCCAATCGTTTGGTGTAAGGTGAATGAAGATGTAAATCTGCTGAAATAATCATATCATCATGAGACCTTTTTTTCTAGGGAAAAATGGGCAGATAACAACTAATTTATCTTTCACTTTGAAGATGTATGAAAAAGGATGAGTTATACACTATTACCATTCTGTAGATTACTTTGGAAGCTGTAGTAGGCTGTTGAGTGGTAAGCTCACCCTTTTCTCTTCTAATTTATGTTTTTTTTTGGTACCCATTTACCCATATCGTGAAACGGGATTATGCTATTAAAAATTTCCATTTCTTTTACAATTTTTTTTTAAAAGATAAATGCGGTCATTCTCCTTACATTCCCACATGCTAATAGTAATGTTTATTAGGAGAGAATTGATATGCTCTTTAATAAATTGTACCCTTATTGAGATGGGATGAAAAAAAGAACCAAAGTCGATATGAAAATTGAGTAAATGTACTGTGATAATTATTGATTATTTTATTGTGAAGTGATTGAGTATGAGCGCTGAAAAGGATAATAAAAATGGCGGGTATGAAACCTCTTCTATCAAAGTGCTTGAAGGGTTGAAAGCAGTTAAACAAAACCCTGCAATGTATATTGGTAGTACTGATGAGCGAGGGCTACATCATTTAGTTTATGAAGTAGTTGACAATTCAATCGATGAAGCTCTTGCAGGTTATTGTACCAAAGTTGATGTGAAGTTAAATAAAGATGGATCGGTAACAGTTTCAGATAATGGTCGAGGAATTCCAGTTACGGTTCATGAAAAATACAAAAAGACCGGTGTTGAACTAGTAATGACCACACTTCATGCTGGAGGAAAATTCGACCGAGATACCTATAAGGTATCTGGTGGATTGCATGGTGTTGGTGTTTCTGTCGTTAACGCATTATCTTCGTGGTTAGAGGTAACCGTGTGTCGAAATGGAGTTAAATATCATCAGAAATATGATCATGGTGCAATTAAAACCTCACTGAAGGAAATCGGAAAAACTGATGAAACTGGAACGTCTGTCACCTTTCAACCTGATCCTGAGATTTTTGAGACAACGTCGTATAAGTTTTCAACTATTGAATCTCGATTGAAGGAGCTAGCATTTCTCAATGGTGGCCTTCGGATAAATGTACTAGATGAACGAGATGGAAAAGAATCCTCTTTTAAGTATGATGGCGGTATCAAAGAATTCGTTCGGTATATTAATCGGAATAAAAATCCGCTTCATCCCGACCCTATCTTTGTAAGTGCTGAACGAGATGATGTTGAGGTCGAAATTGCTATTCAGTATACCGAAGGATTTACTGAAAATATTTTCACTTTTGCAAACAATATCAATACCCATGAGGGTGGAACGCATCTTTCGGGTTTTAAATCTGCGTTAACTCGAGTATTGAATGATTATGGGAAGAAAAATAAATTGTTTGGTAGTGATGATTTTAGTTTACGAGGTGAGGATTGCCGTGAGGGGATAACTACGGTTATTTCTTGTAAGGTGAAAAGTCCTCAGTTTGAAGGGCAAACAAAAACCAAACTTGGTAATTCTGAAGTACGAGGTATTGTTGAACGCTTAACTAATG
>CAZYLG010000110.1:0-7144 GCA_964648565.1 uncultured Thermoplasmatales archaeon | reverse complement strand
TGGCGACCTCCCGGTTATCAGCCGGGTGCTCCAACCGTGCTAAGCTACTCGCCCAGTATCAACCCCTAAATACACTTTTCCTATAAAAACTTACAGTTAATATTTCCATAAGTCGTCTTATAAAAACCAATAATTTAGTAGGTATTACAATCTTAAAAAGTTATATTTCAAGCATATTTTAACTTTATTTTTTAAATGAATAATTGGTTTATCATCGATATTAATAGGATTATACATTGAGAATCCTTGTTTTTGCTAAAAAACTATTTATGAGCTTAGTGGTTCGGGAGAAAAAAAACAGGAGATTTTCAAATGACGGAAAACGATAAGAATTCACAAACAAACACAATACTTCCAGCTGAACCTGCTGCACTTGGACTTACAGGTCTTGCTGTAGCTGCGTTAGTAATTGGATCTGGCTATGTAGGAATAACTTCAGGTATTGATAAAGTGCTTATGATTCCATGGATATTATTTTTTGGAGGATGTACTCAATTAATTGCTGGAATCATGGATTTTAAAAGAAATAATATTTTTGGAGCAACAGTATTTACCATTTATTCGATGGCTATGTTAGCGATTTCATTAACATTGTTTTTTATTACTTTTGGAAACGTCACATTTGATATTGCTCATTATGGATATGGATTGATAGCAATTCTAACGTTTACATTGATAGCAACGATTGCTTCAATGATGGCAAATAAAGTATTATTCATTATTCTTGTCGTGGTAGACATTGCTGTTGTTGGCTTAATCCTTCATTATCTAACTGGTGCTCCTGCACTGACTGGAGGTATTTTTTTGATTTTAACGTCAGTGTTATCATTTTATGCTGTTGCCTCAATTCTGCTTAACAGTATGGCTAAAAAAACAATTCTACCAATGGGAGATCCGTTTTGGAAACCATAAACTATATCAAATGAACAAAAAATACTCCTCGATGATGAGAAATAATATTTTTATTTTCTCATCTTTTTGGGCCCGTGGGGTAGCTTGGTATCCTTCTACCTCGGGGAGGTAGTAACCCGAGTTCAAATCTCGGCGGGCCCATATAATAATTTTTGTTATTATACAAATTGAAGCCTGGTTAACCATTGAATATTTTGCTTTCAGGGGGTTGTTATTAACCACCTATTATCATTTTTTTAGCATTTTCTTGAATTTAATCTTTTTAACAGGATTTTTTTATACATCAATAAGTTTTTTAAACATTAACTGTTATTTATTTGAAAAAAGGGGAGATGATGATATGGATAAAAAAATAATCATAACAGTATTATTGATGATATTTCTTTTAATTGGATTAACCGGATGTTATGCTCGTGATGATACGGCAGGTCCAGATAGTGATGGGGACTCGTATTCTGATAGTGAGGATGAATTTCCGAATGATCCTGATGAATGGTTTGATTCAGATGGTGATGGTGTTGGAAATAATGAAGATGATTTTCCTAATGATCCTAGTTTATCTGAAATTAACTATCTTCATGATTCGTTAGGATCTGCGAAAAATGATGATCCTTGGCTTCTTTCAGCAGGTGAAAGTGAGGTATTTACTTGGTCGGTCACTGATGAATGGAAATTTATTTATGTAAATTCCACAACGCTAGAAAATGTGGATGGTGAATGGATTGTTCAACCTGTTTGCCCAACGTTAACCGTAACTAGTCCGGTAAATACGTATACGATTAATATTGGAAACCCACTTTCTAGGATTCAAGTCACAAATGAAAATGTTGGAGAGTGGAAATTTAACGTAGTTAATTCTTGTGATACTCAGATTCAAGTAAGATTTACTGTTTTAATGTATAAATAAGCACTAAAAAAAATTCTACTTTGACACTGTGCAGTTAACACGATAAATCAATAATTTTATTTTTAATTCCTATACGCTATTATGATCTATTAATGAGTTTATTGTTTTATCATGCCACATTACAAGTGTTCCACTTTCAAGAGTTTGATATGATAATAAAGGGTTTTTATCTATGCAGATGACATTATCTTCATCCTTATGGTAAAATATTTTCATATTTTTTCTCCCCACGGTATCTTTACTATTTTCAATGTTAAGTATTTAGTTAAAACCCCTATGCTTGATTTTACAACATAATTCCAAAAATCTTCATATTTTTTTCTTTTTGTTAGAAAATGAGACTGATGCAAAAAGTGTGAGAATATTTTTTTATCAGTTTCTTCTGATCAGTTTGAATCTACAAATTCATGGTTTTTTTTTATTGTGAGTAAAAAATTTGTGTTTTTTTGTGGTATTTAGTGTATTAGTTTACTAAAATGATTATTTATTCTGAATAATCCTCTTTTTTGGTATGTTTAAACTGTTGAATTAAAAATATTTTTTATTTAATTCCTCTTATGATATTGAACGATTGTTATCCATTTTCTTTACTTTTTCATTTTGACGTAATAACAACACTGCTTAAAATAGGACAAATTAAAGAAAAAGAGATAAGGTGGAAAAAAATGTCCTTAAAAAAGGAATTATTATTTGAGTTAACGGAGACACAACTAGAGGAATTTGTAGAAAGTAAAGATATTCACTTTGCATTAAGCAAAATTCAAAGAAGATACTATAAAGACTGGAAGAAAGGTGAAAAATTAGTCGACATAATCAATGATGAACCTGATATTTCAATTAAAGACATTGAAGAATATATCAAAATACAAAGAGATTCTTAAAACACTCATTTGATGTATTATACGGAGATTGAATCAGGTAGTTTTATGTGAGTTAAATTAACCAATCCACTCTTTTTTTAATAGATTGAAACTTCCTTCATTGATAGCAATCCTAATTTCCTTCATCAAATGTAACATAAAATACAAATTGTGATAACTAATAAGTGTGTATCCAATGAGTTCCTCTGTTTTTAGGAGATGATGGATATATGCTCTAGAATATGTTTTGCACACATTGCAATCACATTGTGTGTCAAGTGGTCGAGGGTCTTCTTTGTATTTTTGAGATTTTAATTTGTATCGATATTTATTCTTTTTTGTTCCTGATGTTGGGCGAATGTGTGGATATCCGCTTCGAGCTATTCTAGTGGGCGAAACACAATCAAAAAGATCAACGCCACGTTCTACTGATTCAAAAATATCTTCTACCACTCCGATTCCAAGTAGATGCCGTGGTTTATTCTTAGGAAGATTAGGTATTACCCATTCGAGAACATGATGCATATCATTTTTTGATTTACCAAGGGATCCTCCAATTGCATAACTATCAAAATCTAAGGATGCTAGATATTTTGCACTTTTTTCTCGTAAGTCCTGCCAGTGACCTCCTTGAACAATACCTGCGATTGCTTGGTTTGTTTGATGAAGTTTTAGGCATTCCTTTGCCCATTGATGCGTCCTCTTCAAACTATTTGCAGTATATGTTTTATCGGATAATGGTGATGTGCATTCATCAAGAACAAGAATAATGTCTGCACCGAGTTTTTCTTGGATTCTAATTGATCGTTCAGGAGTTAGAACTTGATATGACATATCATAAATAGATTGAAAACTTATGCCCTTATCTGTTATTTTTGCTATGGATTTTCCTTTTGGCTTTGAATTAGAGTGATGTTCTCCTGGAAAGAACATTTTTCCAACTGCATGTTCTTTACCTAATCCAAGAGAAAATGCTTGAAATCCTCCACTGTCTGTGACGATTGGTTTGTTCCAATTCATAAACTGATGTAATCCACCTAATTTAGCTATAATATCTTCGGAGGGCTGTAGCATTAAATGGTAGGTATTACAAATCAGGAATTGTGCATGTAGTTCTTTGAGTAGTTCTGAAGTGAGTGCTTTCACAGTAGCTTTAGTTGCTACTGGCATTAGCGCAGGTGTTTGGATTGAACCATGAGGAAGTGTTAGGGTCCCAGTTCGTGCATTATCATCGTATGTTATATGGTGAAATGTTAATTTTCCCATCAAAAAATGGAAACGTTTTAAGTAAATTAAATGTTTTCTTGTATGAATGGAAAATGAAATATTATGGTTTGGCTTATTATTCTTCAACCTGTTAATGGTAATTTTATCTTATCGATTATTTGGTAGGGTCGGATTATTTGTGTGGACTGCTGTTGCCGTGATCTTAGCAAATATTCAAGTGATGAAAACAATTGAGGTTTTTGGTCTAGTTACAGCGTTAGGTAATGTAGTGTATTCATCCCTTTTTTTGGTCACAGATATTCTTAATGAGAATCATTCAAAGGATGATGCGCAAAAAGCAGTCTGGATTGGATTTTTTGTTTTGATTTCTATGACGGTATTAATGCAAATAACACTTCAATTTATCCCTCATGCATCTGATACGGTTCATCCGCATATTGTTGGTATTTTTCAATATATGCCCCGGATTGCATTGGCAAGTTTAGTAGCTTATCTTCTTTCTCAAAGTCATGATGTTTGGTTTTATTCTCGATTAAAAAAAAGGCTTGGACAACGGTATTTATGGGTTAGAAATAATGTTTCTACGGTTACAAGTCAACTTATTGATAATATTGTGTTTACATTGATTGCTTTTGTTGGAGTTGAAGGTTTTACGTGGATGGTTATTTCCCAGATTTTTCTCACATCTCTTGTGTTAAAGGTAATTGTTGCTTTTTTTGATACACCATTTGTCTATTTGGCTAAAAAAATGTATAAAAGTAATAGCTAAATACATATTTTTCAGATGGAGACTCTATATCCGTTTTAAAATGTAATATTTTCAACATTTGTAACAAAAATTATGGAATAAATTTATATTGGTCCTTTTACATGTTAATTAGAATATCTATTAAAAATTGTTTTATAGAATGGAGGAAGGGAAACATGGCAATTCACCCAACAATTAACGATTCAAATGATTTGCTCCATTTGCAAAAATATTACAAAAAATTGAAGAAATTATCAAGTTGGGAAACTGAATTCTTCAATTCAATCCCTCATCTTGTTTTAATTGTCAATGTTGATGGAATAATTTTAGATATAAATCAAGCCTTAAGTAAATCTTTAGGCAAGAAAAAAGATGAAATAATTGATAAAAATATTTTAGAATTACCGACAAATAAAATTGGATTGTTTAGAAGAACAGTGGCTGAGCAGGTAATGAAAAACAAAGAATCAAAAAGTTTTTTTGACACTAGTCCAACTCGATTTTTTAAAACAACATACATACCAACCATCGAACAAAATGATGAATATAATTCACTGATTATTTTGATAGAAGATATCACCAATGAAAAAAGAAAAGAAAAACAGATGATTGAAGATAAGGAAAAATATTTTGAATCCTTGATTGAGAACTCATTAGATTTGATTACGGTACTTACAAAGGAAGGGATAATTATATATGTAAGTCCCTCATTAAAAAGAATTTTAGGTTTCACTCCTGAAGAACGACTTCATAAAAATGTTTTTGAAAATATTCATCCACGTGATAAAAAAAGAGTAAAGGATTTTTTTAATCAAATCTTATATGAGCCAGGTTTCACTAAAAAAATAACCTACAAAATTAAAGATAAATCTGGCAATTGGCATTATTTTGAATCATTAGGTAATAACCTATTAAATAATTATAGTATCAAAGGATTAATTGTTAATTCACGAGATATCACTAATAGAATAACGACTGAAATGGAAAAAAATGCAATTTTAGATAATACTTCTGAAATAATTGCATATCATGATTTAAATCATAATCTCATTTGGGCAAATAAGGCGTATCAACAAGAAACAAATCATTCTTTAGATGAACTTGTAGGAAAGAAATGTTATCATGCATGGGGATTAGATAAACCATGTAATCAGTGCCCAATCTCAAAAGCACTGAAAACAGGTAACGCTAATGAATCTGTGTTTTCACCTAATAATAAAACTAATTGGCCATCATCTTTTAAAACATGGCAGATTAAAGCAGAACCTGTTTTGAATGAAGATGGAGAAATTATTGGTGCAATTGAAATTTCTTATGATATTACAAAACAACGTAAAGCTAATGAAGAAATCAAACGAACTAAAGATCATCTAGAAAAATTGATTAACAATACAAGTGAGATCATATTTTCTGTTAATCAATCTTTTATTGTTACCTTGTGGAATCAGACCGCTGAAAAAATTACTGGCATTTCTTCAAAAAAGATAGTGGGAAAGGATATTAGAAAGCAAAATTTTATTCAAAATACCGCTGAATTGAATAACTTTTTAAAAAACCAGTTTAATCATAAACCAGAATCTTTGAACTATCTAGTATTAAACACTGTTTTTGGAAGGAATCGTATGCTTCAAGTGTCAACTTCTATTGTCAAAGATGAAAAGGATGACATTACAGATATCATCTTTATCTGTAATGACAAAACATTAAGAGATGGAAAAATGGGTACTCTTCGATTTGGTGCTAGTTACCTTATTGAGGATACAAACCCAGATCATATGATTGATTTGTTCAATGAATTGCTCCACCAGGAACAACAAGGATTATTCATTTCTCGATCATATAATTCGATCGTTCCAAAGATAAGAATGAATCAGGTCACTTTTGTATTGTTATCTCAGAAATCAAAGAAGCAAAAGCATTCAATTTATTCATTAGATGAAGTAAAAGATTGTATTCAAGATTTTCTTCTTATCAATGAGAAAGGTATTATTTGTTTGGATCGAAGTGATTATTTATTTACTCTATTTGGTTTTCAGAATACCCTTCAAACATTGTATCAGATCAATGATCTGATTCGTAGGACCCAATCAATTTTTTTATTACGTGTTAATAATGAGTTGTTTACACGGAATCAAACAGAGATATTAAATGAAGAATTTTTTTCATTACCCTCAAATCAAATCAAACATATCTATCTTGATACTGATTTGTTCTCTATTCTAAATTATATTTATGAACAAAATCAAACGAACAATTTTGTTTACCAAAAAAATATCTGCAATCATTTTTCCATTTCAAAGGTGACAACTCAAAAAAGGATTTCATCTCTTATCGATAAAGAATTAATCTCTTTTAGAAAAAGAGGGCGAGTTAAAAATCTTTTTATAACTGAGAAAGGAAAACAACTTCTTCGAAAGAAAGCATAGATTCATTATCTATTGCGCTCATTGAAAGTTGTTTTTATGTTTGTTGTGCCTAATTTTTGAAATT
>CAZYLG010000109.1:0-7416 GCA_964648565.1 uncultured Thermoplasmatales archaeon | reverse complement strand
AAGATAATTCAATATTTTTTCTTTCTGTGATTTCCTCTGCGATACCCACCGTTCTCTGTTTATTTAGCACTGGGAAATTGCGAGACCACATCCATTTAACTCTGCCATCTGGCATTACAATTCGATATTCGAGATTGAAGTATTTGCCTTCTTCATGTTCACGTCGGCAAGCTTCAAAGAATTCTTCTTTATCATCCGGATGAACAATTTCAGTATAAACAAGTGGATCGTTCATCACTCGTTCAACTGGCATTTCCCAAACTTGTTCAAAAGAAGGACTGACAAAAAGAAACTTATCTTTTTTTGGATCGTAAATATACAGAACTTCTTTGAGATTGTTAATTATTTGACCGAATTTTTTTTCGGTTTCTTTCCGATTCTTAATATCACGGACCACACCCACAATTTCTATAGGGTTTTTATGTTCATCAAATATAAAGGACACATGCGCTTCGATTGGGATAATAGTACCATTTTTATGCACTGCTTGTAGTTCCATTATCTCATCTGCATAATTTTGTTTTTGAATTGCTTCCATCAGTTTATTTTTTTGATAAGTATATGATTCAGAGGTGAGAATATTTTCAGATTTCACTATATCGGCTTCCTTGACAGTATAACCTAATAATTTTTCGATAGCTGGGCTAATAAAAGTAAATTTTTTATTATGAATATTATATGTGTAAATAACATCTGCAGAATGATTAGCAAGTAGCTTATATTTTTCTTCAATTTTCTTTTTTTCTGTGATATCATTACCTGTTGTAAGTAGTGCTTTTTCATTATCAAACATGATGATGTCACAGTTAATCAAAAAATGACAGATGCGTCCATCTCTTCCTCTTAATTTTAATTCGAAATCTCGAGCGCACCCTTTTTTGTTTAAGATTTGTAACAATCTATCTTGTTGATTTGGAAAAATATAGAAATCTCTGATGTTTAACTGTTTAAGTTCTTCTTCTGAGTAACCGAGAGTGTTACAATATTTTTCATTTACTTTTAAAATCGTGCCATCAAATCGGGTAATACTAATTCCTACTGAAAGGGTTTCAAATAAAAATTTATATTGTTTTTCTGATTTTTTTAATGCATCTTGCATTTTTTGTTGTTCAGTTATATCCTTTGAAACAAAAAGAAGTTCATCATCAATAATGTTAACTGTACTTTTTAACTGATGCCAGTTTCCTGATTTATCCTTAAATTGAAATTCAATTTTCTCAACTAATTCAATTTCTTTATTTGTAAAAAAGTTTTCAGTTTTCAATTGTATATATTTTTTTAACAAAGGAAGTAATTTTATTTTATCATCTGGATGAATAAAATTAAGTGCCCTTTTGCCAATGAGTTCTTCAGGTTCATATCCAAAAACGGTGGTATTTGATGGACTAATATACGTATATTTCGGATTTGATGAAAACGATGTCACTGAAATTAAATCACTTGTTTGATTAACAATTAATTTGAAGCGATTTTTAAAATCTTTTTCATTTTTTAGTTTTAAAAATAATTCATTTTGTTGCCTTTCAACTTCGTTATTATAAGAGCCCATCTCATCACAATTCATGCATAACAGCAAATTTAGCAAATAATTAGAACGTTTAAATAATTTTATAAAAAAATTGCCAAAATGAAAGTTTTAGTGTAAAAAATAAGATTGAAATGAAATATAACTTTTGAATATTACTCATTGTACTTTGATTCACTATCAAAAAAATTAATTACTTTAATATCGCTATAAAACTATTAAAAAAAGACACTATTATCCAGAAAGAAATCTATCAACTTTTTCAGTTACTTTTCGCTATAAAAAAATGATGTATAGTGGTATTGGACTGATCTATTATTTAAGTCCCAAAAAAAACAAGTTTTCGTTTTCAAAACTCATGCGTTCTTCTTATTTCTACTATCACGGTGTATAACTATTAGAAATCTTTTTAAATTAACATGAGAATTCGCAATTGTTAATTTGTGGTGTGATATTGGTCTGGATCTGTAAATCTTGTGGGGCCGGGAATTTAGATTCTCATTATAGCTGCATTAACTGTGATTCATCGATAATCTCACAATCGGATAAAAAAATCCATTGTTGGGATTATCTTGGTTGTGATAAAGAAAACAAAGAACGTTGTATCGTTTATATAAAAAAGAATGGGAATAAATGCTATGATTACAAGAAAATTTCAAGAAGATGCCTTGGACATAATGATATATCTTGTGATGACTGTAAGTGGTTTCAAGTTCTTCATGAGAATGCCAAATGTAACTAATAGAATCATTTCAGCAAATAGTGAAAAAAATCAATACCATATAATCAGTCCTTACCACCAACACAGACTTTACAATCTGTTAAAACCAAATTTTTAATCAACAATATATGGTTTATAACAATTAAAGAAATATTTTTTACATTCCCAAAACTTATTTTTTATTACTCGTCTTGAGATGCAACTTGCATTTTAGAGAAATCATAGTTTGGTTTTTATATTCTCCCCATCCACATAGACATCACAAACTAAGCAGTCAAAGTCCACGTCATTTTTGTTTTTAAGTTCGACTTTCTTTCCACTAACCACTGACTTCAAGTTAGCTTTCGCTCGCTCATAACCTACTTCTCCCTCACGTGGAGCCTCAACACCTGCCACTTTTACCTTAATACCACTCTGCTCTTCCCATCGCCATGGAGGAAAAACCTCAAACGTGTCCTCCTTCACCACTTTAGTAACCTTCAATTCCATACAACCTGGCATACACCACCTGCTTATAAATTTTCAGATGACAAAAACACAAGAACATGGCATTAAAATAAAAAGTTCTAAAAATGTTACCCATAATCAATGATTAAAAACAATATTTTCTTCAGAATCCATTCGTTCTTTTTCTTCAACCCAATTCAGTCTACACTCTACAAACAATCATTGATATTAACGTTATTTTGGTTTTATAAGAAATACTATTTACAATAATAGATCATCATAGGAAATGAACTTAACACTTTAGACTGGAGAAAATAATCAAGAGATTAGTTTTTTTAAATTTGCAGTTTTTCTGCTGTTAAAAGTACTAAAAATATGCAGGGGACGAGATTTGAACTCGCGGACCTCTACAGGACAAGGCCCTCAACCTTGCGCCGTTGGCCATGCTTGGCTACCCCTGCGAATTGAAAAAAAACAAAATACCTTGCTTGTGTTTTAGGCTACATCCTGGAAACCATATATATTTTTTTCTGGTTACTCAGACGTTATTTGCATCCATTCCTATTAAATCACTGATTTCCTTATGTAGTTTTACCAGTTGCATTGCGTATTCTTTATGATTTTCTCGTAACGCTCGTTCTACTTCCACTTCAATATTCTGCCGGGTGCAATTATCGATTAAATTATCTGCATGACACACGATTTTTTCTTCAAGTGTTTTTGGCATGAAATCTTTAAAGGGAAGACCAAGGGATTTTGCAACAGTTGGCGATAATCCTGCACCAATATGCCGTTCGATAATATGAATGATTTTTTCAGATAAATCTAACTTTTTTGCAATACTTGCACCAACAATTGCATGATCAATTCCATGAGTTTGACACCGTCCAATGTCATGAAGAAGAGCTCCAGCTTCAACTAGTTTTTTATCAGCTTCAGACGTATGAGTAACAATATGCATAGCTACATCTCTAACCGCTTTACAATGACAAATCACTTTTTCAGAACATCCAGCATTTTTTAGCAATTGTAAACATTTCTCAGCTGAAGGAATCAATTCCTGATTTGTTTCAGTCATCATGGCTCACTACTTTTTTTCCATGTTTACTTGGAATGATGGTCATGTTTCCATCAAATTGTTTGTTTTCCCAGGCATGATTTGTGAATCGGTCTAAAAAAATGGCAACAGCTGCTACCTCTGAATGTGGTTGATTTCCTACGGCTACATTAATATCAGCGATATCGTAAAATTGTGGTGGAACTTTTTCAGCACCAACAATAAGTAATAAATCCTTTGTTGTATCTAAAACCTTTAATGATTCTTCTACGGTTTCCCCATACATGGTAAGATGAACAATAGATCCATTCCAGTTCTTAATGATCTTCATAGGAGACACTCCAGTTTTAATAGTAAAAGTACCGCCGAATCGATGACACACTGAATGAACGGTTTCTTCAATTTTTTCATCATGCGTATCTATGTAAATAGCATCAGCACCAAAGGCTCGAGAAACTAGTGCAACATGAGTAGTAATTCGTTTATCTCTGAAAGGACGGTGACCAATTCGTAACACTGATATCATACTTGTTCAACCACTAAAGAATCATTCATAAAAAAAATTATTTTGTGTTATTCTTTTTCTTGCGGGGTTTAAATCCATCACTAAACGTTCCATCTGTGTTTTGTACTAAAACGGTTGCATCGCGATCTATTGCTATGGTTCGTGCTTTTTTTATGGCTGCTTGTTTTGTCCGATGATGACTAAAAATCTTTCGATGACTTCTTACTGCCCAATCACCTTTTACTTGGCCTGGTTGTGGTTTACTAACGACATAAATCACATTTGCTGGTTTACGGTTCACTGGTTTTTTGATTTTATCTTTCTTTTTTGAGAGAATGACATCCACTCGTTTTTCAACGTTACCATTTTCTGCTTCTCTTTCTTTATTAATATCATCAATATCAGATTCAACAGCGTTTACATCAGTAAATAACAGTTTACGGGACGGGGATCTTTTTGGGTAAACATGATTGGGTTTATCTGAATATAATACTTCTCGGTATTCCACAACATCTTCTTTTGCAGCAGGAATTGATTGAAGATCTGAATCAGACGGAGATTCATCTGGTGGGGAATCTTTTTTTTCTTTTTTGAATTTTTTTAAAAGAGCAGATACTAAATCTTCTATCATGTGAACAAATCCATTAGGTGAACGTATGAAATAATAAACCTTGTTAATATTGATAAAGGTTTCTTCAAAAAACAAGGTTGGTTTCGTCGAAAAACATTTATCTAACAGGTTTATTCATGACCTAGCAGATTAATATCATATTCGGGCTTATGGTCTAGCGGTTATGACGTCGCCTTCACATGGCGGAAATCACCGGTTCAAATCCGGTTAAGCCCACTTTAAGAATCGTACTCTTTAATTTTAGGCGAGCAATATGAACGTATCTAATGATATCTGGAAGCAGAATGATTACCAAAATCTTGTTGAACTTTTTGAAAACGCTGAACAACAGTATGCGGATAATCCATTGTTTGGAACTAAAAACGATTCTGGTAAGTATGAATGGGTAACCTATAAACAAGTTGGAGAACGAGTGAAGCATTTTCGTGCTGGATTATCTAGTCTCGGTGTTCAAAAAGGTGATCGGATTGGTATTATTTCTCGGAATCGAACGGAATGGTTGATTGCTGAGATTGCAGCGTATGGTGTTGGTGCCTGGTTTGTTCCCATGTATGAAAAGGAACTTCGTTCTATGTGGGAATATGTGCTTAAGGATGCGTCTTGTAAGATTCTTATTGTAAGTACTACTGATATTTATGAGAAAGTAAAGGATTTTATTGATTTGATTCCAACTCTTGAACAGATTATTGTGATTGAGGGATCTGGAACAAACAGTATGGCTGCGTTTGAAGAAATCGGAAAAAAGAATCCTGTTTCATCATTTCATCCTGAACCAAAAGATGTGGCAGTAATCATTTATACGTCTGGGACAACAGGAAGTCCTAAAGGAGTGATGTTATCTCATGGGAATTTGTGTTTTGCATCTCAAGCAGGGTATCATTTATATCAGGAAGATCTAACTGAGGAAACGGTTTCATTTTGTCATCTTCCTTGGGCGCATTCATATGCGATTACAGCAGAGTTACATAATGTACTTCAGTTTGGTGGATCGATTGGATTGATGGATACCATTAAAAAAATGGGATCAGATCTAGTCAAGGTCAGACCAACAATTTTAATGTCAGTTCCTCGAGTGTTTAATACGATTTATAAAGGTATTTACAAACGGATGAATGACGAAGGTGGATTGAAACAAAAACTTTTCACTATGGCTGTTTCTTCAGCGAAGAAAAGATTTCTAACCGGAAAATCTAACGTAGGTTATCGACTGTTAAATAAACTGGTTCTTGATAAAATCCGTGAAAGATTCGGTGGAAGACTCCAGTTTTCTTTGACCGCTAGTGCTCGCATGAATGAAGATGTTGCCTTGTTTTTTTATAGTATTGGTATTCCAACTTATGATGCATATGGGCTTACGGAAACTTCTCCGGTGATAACTATGAATGCTCCGAAAGCCTATAAATTCGGCAGTGTGGGTAAACCAGTAGAGCAAACAAAAGTAGTAATTGATCAATCAGTAAATGATAAAGATAGGGATGATGGAGAAATCGTAGTGTATGGTCCGCAGGTGATGATAGGTTATTACAATAAACCAGAGGAAACAAAAAAGGTCTTACAAGATGATGGTGGCCTTCGAACAGGTGATCGGGGTACAGTTGATGATGATGGATTTTTGTTTATTACGGGAAGAATCAAGGAACAATATAAACTTCAGAATGGAAAATATATTTTTCCAGCTACTATTGAAGAAGGCATCAAACGGCTTCCGTATGTAGCAAATGCGATGGTGTATGGTGATGGAAAAGAATATAATGTGTGTTTGGTGGCTCTTGACACTGAAAACATTGAGGAGTGGGCTCATGAAATGAAATTAGATATTCATCCTTCGGATTTAATTGCAGGAGTTGCTAAACCAGGTTCGGATCTGAAAAAGTTTTTATGTGATTCGATTTCAAAATCATTAAAGGATGATTTACGAAAGTATGAAATTCCTAAAAAATATTTTTTTATCAATGAGGATTTTACCCATGAAAACGGGATGCTTACTCAAACCATGAAGATCAAACGAAAAGCAATTTTTGAGAAATATGGAAAACATCTTGAGCAGTTATATGAGTAATTTGTGATAGAAGTAAAAGATGGATGATCACGGCATTTTTTTCTTTTTTTATTCTTATCGTTTGTGTTATACTGCAAATATTATCTTATTAATATTACTAGTATTGAATCGTCATTTTGGTTAATTGCTTCTTTTTTGGTTTTTCCGCTCAATTATTAAATAAGATGGTTTATAAAAATAGAGCCGTGGATTTTTATGATGGCAAAAAAAGGATGGATAGTGATAGTACTAACGCTAGTGATTAGTTCAACGTTTGCAACCTGTGTGACTGCTAAAGGTCCTCATGGACAAGCCGGGAAATCAAATATAGCACATTTATACTTATATGAAAAAGATCCTCTTTCTTGGAATATAACAGAAAATGGTTCATGGGGAAAGATGAAATATGAATTATCTGGAGAAGAATTTGATTTTGTGTTCAATGGACATAATCTTACTCCTTTTGAAAATTATACTTTGATTTATTATCCA
>CAZYLG010000108.1:0-7491 GCA_964648565.1 uncultured Thermoplasmatales archaeon | reverse complement strand
TATTAAAATACACCTTTTTTTCTTTTGTATTAGTACAAAGTATAGGTGGTGGCCTTTTAGGTGGGTTTATGATGGATGGGAAATTATCATCTGGAGTTAGATTCGGTTTTATCCTAGTATTAGTTTCATTTTTCGTATTTAAATTCATGTTTTAAGCCTAATTTTCAATTTTATTTTTTCATTTTGTAAAAATGACAGCAATCTTTTAAATAATTCAAGCACACCAAATAGTATTGTGTGTGATGGAGAGATGAAAATACGCACTAGTCTGCACAATAATAATGCTATTTCTGAGATAGTAGGAAGTGTGATTCTACTTTTAATCGCAGTTCTTTCCTTTACTGCAATTTATTTGTATGTATTCCCACTCCCTGGTTACGTTGCAGAATCTAATGTTGATATTCAAGGATCTGTATCAGGAGCATTTCCTGAATTAATACATGTTGGCGGAGAAACATTACAGGAGTATCAAATTTTTGTAGATGGATCATTATATGTGGATTCAGAGTCTACTGATGGAACAAGATATAATTGGAAAATGGGAGATAAAAAACCTTTAAATATTTATGGTAAGAAAACAGTTGATGTCATTGTTGTTTCAAAATTGGCAGATGGCGGAACTGAAATTGTTTTCGAAGGAGAATTTGATAATCCTTCATACAATGAAAAACCAGAACAAGACACTCCTCTATTTTATTCGTCGTTACTAAAAAATTCTTCTGGAGAAGATTTGATTTGTTTTAAAAATGGCAATGATCAAGATTCAGACGGAGACAGCGTAACTTACATTTATGCCTGGCATAAAAATGATGATTCACTTGCTACTCTATACTATCCATTTAATACAAATTCTCCCGTTATGATTAAAGATTATAGTGATTCTGCGAATAACGGAGTAGTATCCAACGCTAACTGGACAACAAGTGGAAAGGTTGGAGGAGGTTATTCTTACACATCTGACGGATCCATTACTTGTGATCTTCCAAAACCATTTACTAATCTTTCTACTAATGATTTCTCCATAACTGTATGGGTAAAAAGTAATGATATCGCTGAGGATCAAAATTGTATTTTCGAAGCATATAACAATAATCAAAATTTTATTCAATTATTCCAACAGGACGAAAGAATTTATGCAGGAGTTTGTGTTGAAAATAGTAAATTCACTTTGAAAACAGACCCATTGAATAGCAACACTTGGTATCATATCGGACTAGTATGGAACAGTAGCAACCAAAAATTACATCTTTATGTTGATGGATTGGAATTTGAATCAACTGGAAGTGACTTATATTTTTTAGAAGGGAACAACCAAGCATTTATTATTGGTCAAAAAACAGATGAATCCTCTGGTTGGAATGGATCCATCGATGAGATTTACGTTTATGATTTCAATGTAACTGAAGATCATATTTATCAACAGTATTTATGCGCAAAAGACGGAGTATCAAATGTATCAGTACTTGTTTCTGAGGAAACAAGTATTGGGGATAAATGGTCTTGTTATGTAACTCCAAATGATGGTTTTCAAGATGGAATATCAAAAATGAGAACTAGTATTACTATCGAATAAAAAATGGATGAGGTGGAAAAAAATGAATAGAATAAAAACTAGAAGAAAACAAGGATTAATCATTGGTTTAACCATAACATTCGTATGTATTGCCTTAATATTGCCCTCAGAATCAATCAAAGCTGAATCTTCATTCAGTGATTCGCTAGCCGAAGCGCTGTTAGCTGATCCTTCTTATCTATTGAGCTCATCATATAGTGATACTGATAGTTCCGGAAATCGTCAGGCAGCAATACTTTCTTCACTTGGAGTTATGAATGCAACAAATGGAGATTCGTTCGTGTTATTAAGCACAGGTATTGCAGGAGCTTATCCAATGACTAGTAATGCTGAAAATCCCGGGACAGAGCGCGGTGAATGGTTCCAGGGAGGTCAATACCCTCGGAATTACTGGCCATATATTTATGATCGTGCAACATTAACAATGGATGTAACCGTCCCAGAAGACATGAACTATGTGTATTATGATACTCAGTTTTTTAGTACTGAATATCCTGATTATGTTGGTTCTAATTACAATGATGAGTTCATAGTCACGGTAAATTCTCCCTCGAAAGGGGTGAGTACGTACGTTGTTGATGTAAACAGTGGGCATTTTGTGTTAGATGCACATTCCTTGTCTGGAACTGGTTTTGATCTTTTTGCTACAGATGGTAACCCTGATGGATCTGATGAAGTAGATCAAGTTGATACTACGCCACGAACAGATGCTTCTGATGCAGGTGCAACAGCATTACACACTGAAGGTGGTCATCCTGTTTCTCCAGGTGAGCAAATTACCATAACATTTGAAATAAAAGATGAATGGGATAATCAATTTGATAGTACCGCCTTCATTGATAATCTTATGTTTGCTCAATATGCAAGACCCGTCATTGAAGCAAGTAAAACTGTAGAGGAAATCGAAGATGAAACAGATCCTTGCCATAATTATTTGAAATACACCTTAACCATTTCTAACACTGGAGTTATTACTCAATCAGATAATCAAGGGGATGAAATCCAAGATTCAATTCCAGAAAACACGGTCTATGTGCCAAACTCTGCAACAGCCACATCAGGTTATGTCTCCTTTGATTCGGAAAATAATAAAATAAAATGGAATGGGGAACTTCCGGGTGATAGCAGTGTAGCAATCACGTTTAAGGTTCAAGTAGAAGATTTTGAGTCAACGGATAATTTGTTAATATCTAATCAAGCAGGAGTGTACTGGGATAAAAATAACGATGGAAAAAATGAGGAATATTTATCAACAAATTGGGCTAATATCACGGTTCAATCTGCAAACTTACCACCTGTTGTTACAGATATTCCAGGTCAAACAATCTGTGGAGATGAAAGTTTTACACAAATAGTCTTAGATGAATATGTGGATGATCCAGATAATGTAGATGATGAAATTATTTGGAACATTCATACTGCCAGAACACTATGGAGGAATACGGAAACTGGAAGAATTGAAGCTAGTGAATATCTCGATTGGGTGGAAATCAATGATAGAATAGCAACTATTTCATTTCCTGAAGACGAAGATGCGTGGGGAAAACCAGAACCCGTCGAAAACTATGAACCCGTTATTGAAGGTGCATCTTTTGTTTTTAAACCTCAATTTAATGCGATTGATCCTTGTGGACTCATAGCATATACAAGTTCTGTTGGAAATTTCACGTTTTACGAAAGTGCTGGCCCAATAGCTAATGATGATACTGACAGTTGTGATGAAAATAGCTATGTGTGGACTGATGTTTTAGATAATGATTTTGATATCGATGGAAATCTTGATCCATCATCACTGCAAGTCATTACTGGTTCAACCAATGGAGTTACTACTGTAAACACATATGAAGGATCAATCAAATATCAACCAAATGAAAATTGGTATGGTACAGATACTTATGAATACCAAATCGCTGATGGTGAGGGAAAAACAGACATAGCTACAGTAACAATCACCGTTAACAAATTAAATGATCAACCGTTTGCTAGTTTCTCTTTTGAACCAAAGAATCCAACTACGGACGATATAATTTATTTCAATAGTACTTCAACTGATGATGGCATAATTGAGAATTGGACGTGGGCCATGGATGATGAGACCACATTGTATGGTGAACAAGTTATGCATCAGTATATGGATTATGGAAGTTATGATGTGAAATTAACTGTTAAAGATGATCAAGGAGCAACTGATTGTGCAATTGTGACTATTATTGTATATCCTGAGCTAAATGATGATTACGTGGAAGATTTTTCAGAGGACATTCCAGGAAAACCAGCATATCAGGACGATTGGTTTGAAACAAGTCCCGATAATGTAGGATGTAACTTTGAAGTTTCAAATGCAAGTCAATTTGAACATAACAATCCAAACTCGTTCAAGACAAAGATAAGAGATGATGGAGAAGATTTATATTGGACTTACAAAAATCTTAGTTCATCCATCTCCGCTTGGGAAATCTGGTTTTATTGCGGAGAGTCAACTGAAGATACAGACGTAATATTAAACTTTATAAACGAAAGTGATGGTTCAATTACAAAGATTAAGATTGAATATGATGGTGCTAGTATCAGTTCACCTATCGGTCCTTCAATATATATGCAATCCGATGATGACTGGAAATTACTTGGCTCTGACCTATCGAAGGGATTCTATAGACTCCAAATAATAAGTAATGGCAATAGTCAATGTTATTTATATTCTAAAGAACACCAACAATTCAACAACATGATATCCATTGATCAATCATTTTTAGGAGTAGATAAAATCGAATGGAGTTCATCAAAGAATGCAATTGTCTGCCCAATGATCTTCTGGGATGATCACGTCATTGAACTAAGCGAGTAAACATCAAAGATTAGGGTATCTTTCTATTGGGGTTGAAAAAATCCCCATATTCTTTTTCTATTTCCTCAACGATACCTTGATGTTGACCAGCGCCACCTTGGTACATATCTTCAAATTGCATTAAGGTCGTATTAAATTCTTCAAGTAATTCTGTAGTGTTCTCTGCATAAGATTCATTTAAGAGTTTCTCTGCGATTTCAGATAGCATACTGCTTGCATTATATCGAAGCATGGACAATGAGTATCCTGATTTTGATAAATCAATGTATAAATCAAGAATTTCTTGATAGGATCCTACAGTTGTATATTCTTTGGTTTCTTGGAAATAGTCTTGAGCAAGATCAAAGTTTATACTTGCATTTTCATAATACCGCATTGATTGAGTGCAGTTATCGATTATTTTCTGATATTCTCTTTGTGGAAACCAGATTCGAGCAGCATAATCAAAATGAAGATTGCCATTTCCTCTGATTTCTCTAGAAACATCTACGAGGCTCATCGAGCGAAGTAAATGATAGGTGAAGTTCTCCCCATCATTTTGTAATCGGTCAAGTTCAGAATCTTTATTAGATAGATCAGTTTCTAATTGATCGATATCTTCTGACATTGCTTCAATTTGATTGCTGTTTAATGCATTTACACCAAGGTAGGTAATAACAATTCCCAATGCTAAGATGATAATGAATAAAACAGCCATGTTTTTGTTAGTTTCAAATTCCATATTTACCATCCCATGAATGATGCTTATCATGTTATTAGTTAAAAAATGTTGGCATATCATAGCATAGTTTGGCCAATTCAAGGGAAAAATTTAAAGAAGGATTGTTATTTACCCCTTTAGCAGAAAACTAGTTGCCCTGGTAGTGTAGTGGCCTATCATCCTAGCCTGTCGAGCTAGGGACTCGGATTCAAATTCCGGCCGGGGCGCTTCATTATTTTTTTATTTTGTTGGTAAACTCTTATTTTTTGGTGGTAAAGTATATAAGAAAGTGTTTCTATGCCTCCTGAGAAATTGAAAAACAAGAGAATAGAAGATAAAGAGTTTGAAATGATATTTTTGAATTTTTTATTTTTTGTTTTCTAAGAAATAAACTGGAGAAAAAACAGTATGAATGGAAAAGTAAAATGGTACCATCCAAAAAAAGGATACGGTTTTATAACCGCAGAGGATGGAAAAGACGTTTTTGTGCATTATACATCCCTTCCAGATGGCATGTATCTTCATGAGGGCGATGAAGTAGAATTTGAAGTTGAAGAAGGAGAAAAAGGGTTAAAAGCTGTTGACCTTAAAAAATTATAAATAATGTGGTTTCTCCTACAAATACCACATCATTCTTTTTCTTCTTTATCACGTTTTTTTGATTTTTTTACTTTTTTTAAATTACTTTAATTTAACATTAATTCTATAAAATATTCATTTTTGGTTTTTTTTATCAGAAAGCAATGCTGAAACGGAAAGACAATGTTTAAATAGTAAGAACAACAAAAAATATATATAATGTTTGTTATAAAATTGATGGGGTCAGCACAGAGGGGGCATTTCTTCCATGGATATAATTACATTACAAATAATGAAAGATGCTATAGAATATAAAATTGGATTAAGAAAACAAAGAGCAAAAGAGATTGCAACCTTTATCATGGACATTTTTGGCTATGAACGAAGGATTATCGATAATGTTCTCACTAGTGACGAACGACAAATTTTTTATATGTTAGAACGCGAAGGAATTTTAAATACTTGCAGAGAACAAACCCGTCTTTATGATGGACGAGCCTGGATGACACATTACTGGGAACTAAACGCTAGCGATATCATCCAGTATTCAACGAAAAGCACACCTCAAAAAATTAAAAAAACATTACAAGAAAAGGTTTCATCTCAAACGAACATTTATAACACACTTTCTGAAGAAAAATGGCTTACGAGAAAGATACTTCATCAAGACCCATTTTCAACCATTTAGAACGTGTAAAAAAAAAGTAAAACAATTGATTATTTTTCTTTGATGAGAACATCATCAAAATCATCAAATAAATCAACTAACATGTTTTTATCTTCATTTTTAAGATACACATCAAAAAATGCTTTTTCAAACAAGCGAGTAATTCTAACAACATGCATAGAATCCGCGGATCCAAAACCAAGAAAAGAGGCAGGAACAAACGGTATCAAATGACCAAGCAAAACTCCAACATCAGTATAACTATAATGGGCTGAACCAATAATTCCAACCTGATATGCATCAGTACTGAACTGATCCCATACATGATTATAACTACTATGATTAAAACGTTGTTCTGCACACATTAACAAAAATGGAGTGGAAATGGATCCAGTTAAAAAATCATTATACACTACTCCATCCAAGGTGAATCCTGCTTGAATTCGTTCATCTTCATAACAACAACTCATAGTTGCTGCTCCACCAAAAGAATGACCAAACATACCAACTCGCGAACAATCAAAAACACCAGAGAGTATTGGATCAGTCTGATTTAACTCTTCAATAGTATCTAAAACAAATAATGCATCATCGATAACCGATCGTTGAGATCGCATTAAAAATTCTCTTGACTCAGAAAAATTACCTGGAAGATCAGCAATATATACTGCTCGACCATCAGGAAAAACAGTAACTCCCGATACAAATGGATGATTCATAGATACTACAACATATCCATGACTGACCATCTCATCTATAAAAGATGTATAAATCACATCAACACCATCGTAACCTGGAGAAAATAACAATACTGGAAAAGAAGTTGATTTAATGGGTAAAGCATCCTCATAAACATAAGGATGAATGAATGTGTATGCATCCTTTGGAATGGTCACTAAGGGAACAGGACCTTGATCTCGTAACCACGAAAACGTGATTTTATCCATGTAATCAGATCGTTTATCAAAGTCAGAACAGTCCGTTGGATACCATACATTTATCATCAATTCCCGATGATCTGTTTCATCTTCAGTAAACCACTCCTCTCTTGACTCATCAACGAGATGATACGATTTAACACCAACCTGATATGGACCAGTGGGCTTTGGTAAAAACGAACCATCATA
>CAZYLG010000107.1:0-7658 GCA_964648565.1 uncultured Thermoplasmatales archaeon | reverse complement strand
GTGAGCAGCCTAACCATAAACTGCTGATGCTCAAAGGATTGCGGTATGGAGTCGGGATATGGACAATCAATGACTGCTACGGACATCAACTTGTGGTGGTTCTACATCCACTAAAGAATTCAAATAAAAAACCAGATTTTTTATTATGTTTAAACTGTGATTTAACGTGTTATTAACTAAAATAAATTCGTTTTAAATGCTATTTTAAGTTATTTCTAAATAGTTATTTCTCTTGTTTTCCCCTTAGGAATTACTATGAGCGAATCTAAGAAAAATAATGAAAATCAGGTGTTTAACAGAATCATTGTTCCTTTAGATGATTCAGATGCAGCAAAAAAAGCGTTGCATCATGCACTCACTATAGCAAAGGAAGTAGAATTGCCTCTTCTTTCAGTCTATGTAATCGATTTGAGTATTTATGCAGAAACCATGACATCTGATCAAGTGTCAAATCAGATGAGATCAATACTTAGAAATGAAGGAGAATCGGTTTTAAATAATGCAAAAAAAATTGGAGAGGATAATGGATTGGTCATTCAAACCAGATTACTTGAGGGAACACCAAGTGAAGAAATAGTGAAGTTTACTAATAAAAATGATCTAATAGTAATGGGGAGTAAAGGAAAGAGTAAATTAAAACAAGTTTTTATTGGTAGTGTATCAGAAAATGTACTTCATCATGCGGATTGTGATGTTATGATTGTTCGGTAATAACACTTTGGAAAAGCTTGAATTATCATTTTTTATGTGAGTTCAGCATCGATATTTATATGTTTTCAAGATATATTCAATCCATAAATGAGATATGTATTAATAAGTCATTTTTTTATATTTATAATGAGGTAGGAGTCACATAGTAGGATTAGTAAATAATATTTTTTTATTATTTGCCTCCCTAAATCTTTCTACTCCCTCAATAGAAAGGATTGACCTCACTATGCTGACTCCTTTATTTTACCTTTTTATTCATGGACTTTTCATGGACTACAATTTTATGTCAATTTAAGAAAATTGGAAAGAAAGTAATCAACTAATTTGTATACTTAAAGTGATTCAGTCCATAGATATAAAATATTTTTTATTATGCTGTATTGGTCAGCAATACTACAAGATTATCTACTAAAATATTTAACTCGTTCTTGTTATTACAATCCATTTTATTTTGACAAATACATTCCATTTATGGTACTAAAAAAACAAGATGATAATATTTCATATTTTAATGAATGCAGAGATAAAAAAAATCTATTAGAATATCAAGAATAGTAATGTATCAGATTATGAAACTATATTGAATATATTTTTAAATTGAATTTAAGTTATTCCTATATAACCCTTTTAGTCCTTTTTAATCTGGTAATAAAATGAATAAGAGTGGTAAAATTAATGAATCTTTTGAACGGGTCATTGTACCCGTTGACGGGTCTGAATTATCAAAAAAGGCAGCAAATATAGGCTGTTTTCTTGCTAAGAACGCTAATAAAAAAATCGTTTTCATCCATGTCATTGAGATACCCGCTACGTCATTTCCTCCAGTAGAACAACCATACATGCCAAAAGTCACAGATAAGGTACGCGAAAATGGGGAGGCCCTTCTACAAGATTATAAAAATTTATGTGCTAATGAACCGGTATCCATTCAAACGGAAATGCCTGAAGGTTTCCCAGATCAGGAAATAATTGATTTTGCTGATAAGAATGATTTGATTATTATGGGAAGTAAAGGCCATTCAACGTTTGAACGAGTGCTGATTGGAAGTGTTTCTGAAAAAGTTTTGCATCATTCAGAGGCATCAGTAATGATAGTTAGATAATGGAGATAGGGATTAGATGGTTCCAATTTCCAAATGATAATTACACATATCAGATAAAAAGTATAAATTGAAAAATGAGGTAAAATAGACTATGTTATCAAAAATACCAATTTTATTAGACCGTATTGACGCAGGCAATCGAGATAAAGAGATATTACGAGCTGGACTTATCGCTGAATACGATGCTATTAATCTATATGAACAAATGGCATCCTTAGCAGAAAATGAAGATATAAAAAAAGTAATGCTAGATGTAGCTAAAGAGGAAAAGGAACATGTTGGTGAATTTCAAACGTTACTACTGAGGATGGACAAGGAACAAGTCGAGGAAATGAATGGCGGTAAGGAAGAAGTAGAAGAACTAATCGAAAAATAAAGTGAAATTATGTCAACTGTTGCTATTCTCATCACAGATATGTTTGAAGACGAAGAGTATACCGTTCCAACCACGGCATTTGATAAAACTGGACATTTTATTGTTCACGTCGGTTTAAAAGCAGGCAATATTGTTAATGGAAAAAAACGGGAAACACCAGTAAAAATTGACAAATCAATCAATAAGGTTTCAGTAGATGATTTTGATGCTTTATACATTCCTGGTGGATATTCTCCAGACAAACTAAGGGTTCATGATAAGGTAATTGATTTTGTTTCTGAGTTTTTTAGAAAAGAAAAACCAGTTTTTTCAATTTGTCACGGTCCTCAACTACTAATTACCGCTGATGTACTTAAAGGAAAGAAAGTTACCGGTTGGAAATCAATTAAAAAAGATATTGAAAACGCAGGAGCAACATATATTGATCAAGAAGTTGTAGTTGATGATAATTTAGTAAGTAGTAGAAGCCCAGATGATTTACCTGCTTTTGTTGATGAAAGTTTAAAAAAACTACATTAGACAGAGAAAGGAAAAACTAAATAAAAAATAAAAATATGGAGGAAAAAAGGATATGAAGATTAGTATAGATCAAGAAGGATGTACTGAATGCGGTGGATGTGCATCTGCTTGCTCAGAAGTTTTTGAATTAAAAGAGGGAAAAAAAGCAAATATTGTAAAAAAATATCAGACCGATAATCCATCTACTGGTGAAGTTGATGATGAATTAGGAGATTGTGTTCAGAATGCAGTTGATAGTTGCCCCGTTGATGTCATTAATGTTGAATAATCCAAATTTGAAATTTAAAAAAATAAGATTAATTGAGAGATTACAAATATGATAAGACTATCAAAGATGAAAAAAAAATATGTATCTATTACTATCCTTCTTCTTATTTTCTTAACCAGCACGTTTTCATTCTCTGCATCCGCTCATCCTGCATCAGAGATGAGTGTATCATACAATATTGAAAAGGAATTATTGAACGTATCTATTACTCACAAAGTATCAGATTCCTCATCGCATTATATCGATCAAATCATCATATACAAAAATGGGGAAATCTATGCTTCTTTAAATTATACCAGCCAACCAACAAATAACAGTTTTTATTATTCATATGATGTATCTGCTAATTTGAGTGATACCTTGGAAGTGTTTACTCATTGTAATCTTGGAGGAACATTAACGGAACAATTAATTGTTTCTACAGAGGATACAAAAAGCAATCAGTCTGATCTGTCGATTCAAAACATTGTTTATTATGATATACTAGGTATTCCGTTTATTGTACATCTTGGAATTATCACATTGTTTTTATTTATTGTAACTGCTGCGTTACCAATGATTACTAAACGAACTAAGTATAATATTGCAGTGAAATGGCATATTCGGTTAGCATATGTATCCATTATTCTAGGAGTAATTCATGGCATCTTTGGTTTTTTGATATATATTTAATTTAAATTAATTTTACAATCAAAAACATCTGTGCCTGATGATAAGGGGTCTAAATGAAACATAATCAAAATAATCATCATAAGATGATGTTACAAGATTTTAAAAAACGATTTATCGTTTCAATTTTTTTAACTATTCCAATTTTAGTGTTATCCCCTTTAATTCAACGTTTTTTAGGATTCGAACTTGTTTTTGAGGGAAGAAACATTCTTTTGTTTATCCTATCCTCCATAATTTATTTCTATGGCGGATGGCCATTTCTCAAAGGAATCTACAATGAACTTTCAGAAGAATCTCCAGGTATGATGACTCTCATTTCTGTTGCAATTTCTGTTGCTTACCTTTATAGTAGTGCTGTTGTTTTTGGTTTACCTGGTAAATTCTTTTTTTGGGAATTAGCAACCCTTATTGATGTCATGCTTCTTGGCCATTATATTGAACTGAGATCTGTTATTGGCGCCTCAAACGCATTAGAAAAACTAGCTGAACTTATGCCAAATACTGCTCATAAACTGATTAATGATGAAACTAAGGAGGTAAATCTTAGTGAATTATCAAAAGGGGATAAAGTTCTCATTAAACCTGGAGAAAAAATACCTTCAGATGGTATAGTGGTTAAGGGAAAAAGCTTTGTCAATGAATCTATGCTTACGGGTGAATCTAAACCTGTTTCTAAAAATGTAGATGATGAAGTTATTGGTGGATCAATTAATGGAGATAGTTCTTTAGTAGTTAAAGTTGAAAAAACAGGAAAGGATTCCTATTTATCTAAAGTCATTAATTTGGTGAGTCAAGCTCAAGAATCAAAATCAAAAACACAATTATTAGCAGACAAAGCAGCATTTTATCTAACCGTTATTGCTCTTTCTGTCGGATCATTAACTTTGATCATTTGGTTGTTACTTGGAAAATCATTTGTTTTTTCCATAGAACGGATGGCAACAGTGATGGTCATTACTTGTCCTCATGCGTTAGGACTTGCTATTCCATTAGTCGTTGCTATCTCTACAACGCTTTCTGCAAAAAATGGGTTATTGATTCGGAATAGATCTGCTTTTGAAAGTGCAAGAAAAATTACTGCTGTTCTTTTTGATAAAACTGGGACATTAACCGAAGGATCTTTTGGAGTAACTAATATTATTTCATTAACTAATGATGCTGATGAAAAGAAAATTATTGAGATTGCTGCTTCACTTGAAAAGCAATCAGAGCATCCTATTGCAAAAGCCATTATTGACAAAGCAAAAGAAATAAATGTGAAATTAGAAGAAGTGTCTGATTTTGAAAATATTACAGGAGAAGGAATAAAAGGAAAAATTGGGAAAGATATAATTAAAATAGTTAGCCCAGGTTATTTAAACAAGAAAAAAATTGATTTCGATGAATCCAATTTATTAGAATTAAATCATGATACTATCATATTTGTATTAGTAAATGAGACGCCAATTGGTATAATTACACTTTCTGATCAAATTAGAAAAACAGCATTTGATGCAATCAATCAATTGAAAAAAAATAATGTCAAAGTTTGGATGTTGACTGGGGATAATGAACAGAGCGCAAAAAAAATAGCTGAGAAATTACAATTAGATGGATATATCGCTGGGATTTTACCTGATGAAAAGCAGGAAAAAGTCAAAGAGTTTCAATCTAATGATTATTTTGTTGCAATGACTGGAGACGGTGTTAATGATGCACCAGCTCTAGCTCAGGCTGATGTTGGTATAGCAATTGGTTCTGGAACAGATATTGCTGGTGAAACAGCAGATATTATTTTAGTAAATAGTGATCCATTAGATGTGACAAACGTTATTACCTTTGGTAAAGTCACTCATAAAAAAATGATTCAAAATCTGTTCTGGGCCACGGGTTATAATGTGATTGCAATCCCATTAGCTGCGGGAATCCTTTTTCCGCAAGGAATTCTTATTTCTCCTGCCGTTGGAGCTGCATTAATGTCTGTTAGTACGGTGATTGTAGCAATAAATGCAAAATTATTACGATTCAGCCAACATTAAAGATTAGGATGTGTACTAACAGGATTTCATTCCAATCAATTGTAAAAAAAATTTAATTTTTTATGGATGGTAAATCATTTTCTTTATTCATCTCTGATTTATATCTTAATTGTTTCGAGGCATAATTCTTTATTTTGTGTATATTGTTGAAAAAAAACAAACGTAAAGTTATTTTAAAATTATATACTAACTAATTTTAATTTGTTTTTAAGTTATTGCTAAATAAGCCTTTTTATTTTATAAAATGAATTACTCTGAAAAAGATGTAAAAGATACGGTTAAACCAGATAAATAATCAAATAGAATGTGGATAAATATGGAAACCAAAATAGAAAAAAAATTAGATGACTTATTACAAGAAGCAGATTGGAAAGAAGAAAAACATGTTCCCGCAATTGATTGTCCAAACGAAGTTTCAAGAAATGAATTATTCGAAGTAAACGTTGGTCTTGGAAAGGAAATCTCACATCCTAATACAACTGAGCATCACATCAAATGGATTGAACTTTATTTCCTCCCAGAAAACGAAAAATTTCCTTATCAAATAGGACGTTATGAATTTAATGCGCATGGTGCAAGCACTGATGGAGCTGACACTAGTACTGTGTATACACATCATAACGTAAAAACAGAATTTAAAACTGGAAAACCAGGTTCAATTCTAGCGATGGCATATTGTAATATTCATGGTCTTTGGCAATCATCCAAACCAATAGAACTCAAATAGATTTGATGGTTTTGATGATAATGAATAATGATCTTTTTAATCTAGATGGAAAAGTCGCGATTATTACGGGGGCAGCACGTGGTCTGGGAAGATCTATGGCGGTTGGATTGGCAAAGTTTGGCGCTCATGTAGTGATTACAGACGTGATAGATACTTCGGATACTCTTGAAGAAATCAAAAAATTTGATGATCAATCATTTGATTTACAGGTAGATGTTTCTGATGAATCAGATGTAGAAACTATGATTAAAAAAACCGTTGATCATTTTGGGTCAATTGATATTTTTGTGAATAATGCAGGGATACTTAAAACAGCCAATGCTGAAGATTTTTCAGAGGAGGATTGGAAAAAAGTTATTGATGTGAATCTCAATGGAGTATTTCTCTGTGCCCAGGCTGCAGGGAAACAGATGATTGAACAAAAATCTGGAAAGATAATTAACATTTCAAGTATAGCCGGACTATCGGGATATGCTTCTTCTGTAGCATATAGTACTAGTAAAGCAGGAGTGATTTCGCTTACTAAAACACTTGCTGCTGAATGGGGAAAACACAATATTCAAGTCAATGCTATTTGTCCAGGTGTGTTTGCAACAGATATGACTGAAGATTATTTGAAAGATAAGGATTTTAAGGAAATGATTAAAACAAAAGTTCCTCTTAGCCGATATGCTACATCTGATGAACTTATTGGTACTATTATTTATTTAGCGTCTAATGCATCTGATTATATGACTGGACATGCGTTAGTTATTGATGGTGGATGGACCTCAGCATTATAAAAACTCTCTTTTATTATCTTATTTTTCACATTTATTTTTGATTTATTGTTTAATTGTTTTTGAATCAATTTTTTATAAGTCAATATCATGAGTAATCCTAAAAATAGAGCAATAAAAAAATATTAAAAAAGGTTGGAGGAATGATAAGATAACACCATTTCAAGAACATAAAAAAAAGAGGATACATCAATTAAAAAAACGGTTTTTAAATTTTTATGCCAACAATAAACACATTTAATTATAAAAATGAGAGAGTGAATATAACATATGGGACAAATACATTCTATTTTAGCAAAATATAAGGAAGGATCAAGAACTGGAAACATTTCAATATTAAAGGAGAAAAACAATAAGTATAATATTTATGTGGATTGGGATGATCCACAGTATAAAAAAATACTATTGTTTTCAGGGAAATTAAAACAATGCATTAATTTTTCGGCACATAGGTTTGGAATAAAAAAACAGTTGTTTAACTCTAT
>CAZYLG010000106.1:0-7677 GCA_964648565.1 uncultured Thermoplasmatales archaeon | reverse complement strand
TCACTAATTAGCAAGGTTATTTCATCATGCTATATAAAAGTGTTTTTACATTTTCCTATTTATATGGTTTTTCCCATTGTTTGGTAAAAACCGAATAAACGATATTTAAACAAACCAAACTTGGAAAGATGGCAAAAAGTATTTCATTATGAAATTTGATTCAGGTTTCTATGGCACTTGGTTTCGCATTATTAACGATAAGTCCCCTGTATGAAAAAGAAGTGTTCGCTGAACTTGATAATAATATCCCACAAGTTATCGAAGTACACCCATTATTTGGAGAATATGATATACTTGTGAAAATAAACTGTGAAAACATTGATGAAATCGGAGAAACAGTTATCAAGCGGATTCGTTCTTTAAAAGGAGTAACCGATACCAAAACATTGATTGGTACTCGAAGTTTAGAAGGCTAAAAAATAGGAATTCCCTTCTTTTTCTTCTTTTTCAAAAACACCCTTAATTTTATCACATTTATATCAACACATTTTTTTGTTACTTCCAATATATTTATAATGGAAAAATAATATTGTTTATTGGGGACTTATATGTTCAAACATCAAATAAGTAGTGCTATTATTATTTTCATTCTTTTAATCACACTATTTCCACAGGGTGAATCAATTACTGAACCGTCTTCTCAAACATGGTATGTTGATAGTTCAAACACATCAGGTCCGTGGGACGGAACACAAAATTATCCTTTTTCAAAAATACAAACTGCAATCAACACTGCAGACTCTCAAGATATTATCACGGTTCTATCAGGATTATACAAAGAAAGTATCTTCATTGACAAATCGCTGACTCTTCAAAGTAAAAATGATCACCGTCCAACTATTGATGGAGGATATAATCAGAGCATCATCCACATCGTACATCCTAATGTGACCGTAACAGGTTTTATTTTAAGAAATTCAAGTGGTACACCAAAAAGTTCAGGAATAACTTGTGATGCAAACAACATCCGGATTGGCAACTGTCAATTTTATCGAACCAGATCAGGGATAACGGTTAACCAAAAAGAAGATATTACTATTTCTGATTGTTTATTTCACACCAATGGCGGAGGGATATCACTTCATAAATCAAACAATATTATCCTAGAACATAATGATTTCTTACATAATGGGATAGGAATCAATAGTAAATCATCATCACAAATCACCATCAAAGATTGTTATGCAACCATAAATGGAATTGGATTTTTTTTCAATAATTCCAGAGATAGCCTCATTTTTGAATCCGCTGTTTTTAATAATAATGACAACCAAGGAGGTGTTTTCATTGATAGATGTCAAAATATTTCCATTGAAAATTCAAGAATCGAACATAATGGATTTGGAATAAAACCAATTTATAGCAAAAAGGTTTTCATCGATCAAAGTACAATTCAACACTGTACTCATGTTGGTCTTTTTAGTATTGAATCTGAAGTAATTAGTGTTACAGATTCGCTTTTTACGGATAATTTCCGATTTAGTGTTCATAGCGTTAGCAGTTCTTTTTCAATTCATCAATCCAACATCTTTTCATCCCTCGTAGGATTATTTGCTGAAGATTCAACGGGTAATGCAAATCAAAACTGGTGGGGTTCATCATTTGGGCCAGTTTTTTTCGAACATCCAACTATTGACCGAGTACGATTTAAATCCTCTCAAGTTCAAATTAGACCAGTATCATCTGAACAATTTCAAGCAGGCGCAACATGGAACATAGATTCATCTCGTTGCCAAATGCCTGAGGATATTTGGATTCATCCAGTTGTTACCTGCCCTGGTCTAGACATCGATAATGATGGAGCAACTGATGCATGGGAAAAGCAATTTGGTTACGATCCATTATCTTGGGATAATCATAAAGAACTAGATCCCGACAATGACGGATTAACAAACATCCAAGAATGTTATACTGCTCAATGGGATTCAGATCCATTCAGAAAAGATATCTTTTTAGAAGTCGATTGGATGCCATCACAAACTGGAAATCCTGATCAAAACAGATTATCATCTGAAGACATCCAAACCATGAAAGAGGTATTCGCAGTAAAAGATATCGCGCTTCACATTGATCATGGTGCACTGGGTGGAGGAGAACCAGTTCCTTACCAATCAAATTTTTCAAATGCAGACCTTCGAGATATCTATTGGGATCATTTTTTACATCAGGATTTGAACAATCCCCGAAAAGGAATTTTTCATTATTGTCTCATTAATGATTGGGGGCCTGGACCCGGGTTTGCATTTGTTGGCTGGGATGGGCTTGATAGCTTTGATATCTCAGCTCAGCAACTCTCTGAAAATCAGCCGAGTAGGGAACGAAACAGGCTCATTGTTGGTGGAAGCATTCATGAACTTGGCCATACCCTTGGGTTAACCGTTGATGATCATCAAGGAAATGATAACATGCCTGCAACCTGGTTATTCACAAAACAATGGTGGCAATATCGACAATACAAAAGCTGCATGAACTATATTTATACGTATCGAATTCTTGGTTTTTCAGATGGAACTCATGGATCATATGATTTTGACGATTGGTCTCATATGGATTATTCATTTTTTAAAAACACTCATTTCACATTGCCGGATGAATACCAATAATGCTTACGGTTAGTCTTCCTTCCATTTGGTTAAAAAAACACCAACAATGAAGAAAACAACAGCAAACAACAACACAAATGAAGTAAAGTAAAGTGTTTTATCCATATCGGCATAAATCATGGTGTTACGCAATGCTTCATTTACATAATATAATGGTAACCCTTGAGCGATGAGTTGTAAATAGGATGGCATTTGTTCAAAAGGAAAAAAGGTTCCAGATAAAAACATCATAGGAAATGTAATTGCACCACCAGCCATATCCGCAGTTTCCTCCTCTTTCACAAAACGACCGATAATCATACCCATACCTGAAAACAAAAGACTTGTTGCTATGATAATAATAATTGAAAAAATGGTAATATGAATTTGTAATCCCCAAACAATTAAACCAAAAAGTAAAATCACGCTTGTCGAAAGAAATGAAAGAAACAACATAAACAACATTTTAGAAAGAATCCAATCCATCTGAGAGACTGGCATCGTCTGCATTTTTCTTAGAATTCCATCTTTTCGAAATTTCGTGTTTCGTTCAATGCTACCATAGATACATGAAGTCATAATGGTAAATCCTATCATTCCCGGAACAAAATAATCGATGAATGAAAAATCATCAGCAATGATTTCTTGCTGTTGTAATGAAACAACATGCTTGCCACCTGAAAGTGCAAGATTATATTCCTGCAGCGTACTTGAAACAATAGTCTGAACTATTGACGTTGATGTTTGTTGAGACGGATCAACATAAAACGTAAGCATGCTGGAAAGTGAACTATTCATTGAGGATTGCTCAATAGTATTTCCAAAATCAGAAGGAATAAGTAAACCTGAAGAAAAACCATGTTCCTGCATATATGAAGCAATATTCTCAGATTGATCGATTTCTTCTATGGTTATCATAGATATGTTTTCTAATTGATCTAAAAACATTGTTGAATGAACGGTATCATCAGCATTTTGAACCACGAGAGAATAACTAGTTTCACCAGTACCAGAAAAAATAGATCCAAAAATCAATATGAGAAGAATTGGGAATAAAAGCGTCCAAAACACGGTTCCTTTACTTCTCATCCATTGTTTTAAACTTACTTTTACATCAGCAATAATGAACCTGGCATTCATGCTGGATCCCCCCGTAATCGAGCACCGGTTAATTGTAAAAAGAGTTCTTCTAAATTAGGTCGATGAATATCAATATCATCATAGTCAATAGCATTTTTTCGTAAAATTGATAGTACATCTAAGATTTGATCTTTATATTGAATGGTGACTAATACGGCATGATTATTGGCTTTTTTCACTTGAAATCCAATTGGATCCAATGCTTTTTTTGCAAGTTTTCCATCACACCCCGTAAACTTAAGAATGCTTCCTTTTCCATATTTACTAATGAGTTCATCAAGGGATCCTTCTGCGATAATATTTCCTTTATGAATGATAGCAATGTGATCAGCTAAAAATTCAGCTTCTTCCATATAATGAGTCGTCAAAAACACTGTTTTCCCCTTATCTCGAAGACCCGCAATAACATCCCATACTTCTCTTCTTGCTTTTGGATCCAAACCTGTTGTTGGCTCATCTAAAAAAATAATATCAGGATCATTTACTAATGAAATAGCGACTCCAACCCGTTGTTTCAAGCCTCCGGAAAGCTGCTTATACAACTTATCTTCATCATCAGAAAGATGCATTGCACTGATGATTTCATCAATATCTGCTCGTTTATCAAACAAACTTGCAAAATACTCAAGGGTTTCTCTGATGGTAAGTCGTTCAAAGGAATGAAACTCTTGAGGCAAGATACCAATTCGTTTTTTAATATGATCAAATGAATGCCTAATGTCCGTACCAAAAATCGAAATGGTGCCGTTTGTTGGTTTTCGAACAGATTCAATCATTTCAACCGTGGTAGTCTTTCCAGCTCCATTTGGCCCTAAGAATGCAAAAACCTCACCTTTTTTCACGGTGAATGATATATCCTTTACCGCAACTAGCGATCCATATTCCTTTCGTAATCGATTGACTTCAATTGCCGAGGTGAAAGAAGGTTGTGTTGAAAACGTAACTTTTCCAAGACTATTACATGTAGGACACGTGATTTTTTTAACCTGTCCTGAATTTCCTGAAACGGAAAAAACATGTTTGCAGTGTGGACACTTCACATTTTTTTGCATACTTTATCCCATTTTTTATTATTTTAAGAGCAATCGAGTATAACCAAGTTGTTTTTTATGTTTTCCTCAGGAGAATTGATCAATTCGAAGGAAAAATACATAACTATCTTTCAAAAAAAAGATGACAATATTTATAAGAACATTTAGTTATGGAACATGGATTGCGCAGAGTTATCAGTAATAGTTAACCTGTGTAAAAGGTGAGGAACCCATGGATTTATCAATTATACAATCACTTGCTAAAGAAAATAATACTAAAATCGTGTTATTAATTATGGATGGAGTCGGTGGCATCCCGCATAATGAAAAAAATCAAACTGAACTAGAAGCATCTTTTACTCCCCATCTAGATAAACTATCTGAAGAAAGCATATGTGGACTGCAACTACCCGTTGGAAATGGTATTACGCCAGGTAGTGGGCCAGGGCATCTTGGGGTATTTGGATATAATCCTTTGAAATATCTAGTTGGTCGTGGAGTGCTTGCTGCGGGTGGAATTAATTTTGAATTACAAGATGGAGATGTTGCAGCTCGAGGTAACTTTTGTACCATTGATGAGCTAGGAAAAGTAACGGATCGTCGTGCGGGTAGAATTTCAACAGAGTTAAATCAACGCCTTTGCAAGTTATTGCAAGAAAAAATTACTATTCCCGATGTTGATGTCTTTGTTGAAACAGTGAAAGAACATCGGTTTTTACTGGTTTTAAGGGGAAAAGATCTTTCTGGAGAACTTCTTGATACTGATCCTCAGGAAACAGGAAAAAAACCATTTCCGGCACGAGCGAAAAAAGATGAAGGAAATCATACTGCAAGAATAGTTGATACTTTCTTAAGTCAAGCAAAAGAAATTTTACAAAATGAACATCCGGCTAACATGGTTCTTCTTCGAGGGTTTTCACAAAAACCACAATGGCCAACGATGAAAGAATGTTTTAAATTAAACAGTGCAGCAATAGCTGCTTATCCCATGTATAGAGGAGTTTCTAAATTAATTGGTATGGATGTACTTGAAACTGGTGATACCATAGAAAATGAATTTGAAACACTAAAAAACAATTGGGATAAATATGATTTCTTTTATATTCACATCAAAAAAACCGATAGTTACGGAGAAGATGGAAATTTTGAAGCGAAAAAACAAGTGATTGAGGAAGTCGACCGTTTTATTCCTATGCTTCGAGAGCTCGAACCTGATGTGATTATGGTCACTGGAGATCACTCTACACCGTCAAAACTTGCGTTTCATAGCTGGCATCCAGTGCCAGTGATAATTTGGTCTAAAGATTGCAGACCGGATGAAGTAACTCATTTTAATGAGACAGATTGTCTTCATGGCGGACTAGGGCCACGGATTCCTGCTGAGGAGTTACTTCCAATTGTGTTAGCTAATGCTAAACGATTAGAAAAATTTGGTGCATAACCCTCATAGAAAAATATTGAAATTATTAGGGAAATCCAGAGACAATCTCACCACATTTAATCATAAAGATTGAGATATTTATTTGATAGATAAGATGTAAACTTCTCAGCGTTTAATCCTTCTCCACAAGTCTTTTTGATGATTTCATCGGCGGTCATCCTCCGTCCATACTGGTGAATGTTTTCTCGTAACCAAGAGAGGATTTGAGAGAATTCTCCGTTTTTTATTTCTTCAATTGTTTCTGGACGATCTTTTATGAGTTGATTGAATAATTGTGACGAATAGATGGTTCCAATAGCATAAGTTGGGAAATATCCGATCGCTCCACCACTCCAGTGCATATCCTGAAGAACCCCTTCTTTATCTGTGGATGGGGTTATTCCAAGTGATTCTTCCATTTTTTCATTCCATGCTTGCGGAAGTTCACCTATGTTTAGTTTTTCTTCCATGAGATCGGATTCTAGTTCAAATCTAAGGATGACATGTAAGCAATAGGTGAGTTCATCTGCTTCCACTCTAATAAATGAGGGTTTTACTTTGTTAACATGCCGATACCATGTTTCAAAAGAAACATCGTTCATTTGTGATCCTGCTTGTTTTTTAAATTCAGGATAATAATATTCCCAAAAATGTTTGCTTCGGGCAATCATGTTCTCCCAAAAACGTGATTGTGATTCATGAAGTCCTAACGATGGTGAATCTGCAATAGCAGTATCTTTGTATTTACCCGCAGGCATGCCAAGTTCATATAATGCGTGTCCTGCTTCATGAACCGTTGAAAAAAAAGAAAACAAGGGATTTTCTCGATCAAAATTCGTGGTGATTCTCACATCATCGTTTCCAAGACTAGTGGTAAATGGATGCGTGGATTCATCAATGCGAGATGCATCATTGGGTAGATTCATCTGGTTGAAAATATGATTGCAAATCTTTTGTTGAACGTTTTTTGGAAAAATTATTGAAAGATCTTGTTGGCGTTCATAGTTATCAGAAGTAAGTACGTTGTCAAGTATTGTTTTAAGTTTCTTTTTTAATACGGTAAATTCTGTTCGTAATTTTTCTGTAGTCATTCCCTCTTCGTAATCATCAAGAAGGGTATCATATCTTGGCCCTGGAAGATTAATATATCCACAGTATTCTTTTTGTAAATCAATGATTTTTTCTAAATGTGGTCGGAAAATACTGAAATCACTTTTGTTTCGGGCTTGTTGCCATGCTGGATAGGCCATAGTGGTTATCTTTGCAGATCGTATCACAAAATCTTCCGGAACCTTTCTACTTTTTTCAACATCTTTATGTAACCTTCTTACTACATGTTGATCTTCAGTAGATAGTGTTGAAAACACAGATTCCTTTTTTAAATGTGTAATATAATTCCAGAATTCATCCGATACTACTCGCTTATGAGCTAAAGAAGAAAGAAGTGCAGTTTGTTCACCTCGTTCACTTGCTCCTTTTTGTGGCATATACGTCATTTGATCCC
>CAZYLG010000105.1:0-7724 GCA_964648565.1 uncultured Thermoplasmatales archaeon | reverse complement strand
CTTGCTTTTTTTTTATTTCTTTTCTGTAAGAATCACTTTTTGTAATGATTTTCCTTTTTCACAAGGAATTGTTTCAACGATTTTTTCAATAATATATTTTTTACCTGGCTGTATTGCTTTATTAGTACAAAGATCATAATGTGGACAAAGGTTTTCGTCACATTCTTTTCTATCGAGAGTGATTGCACTTCCCTTTGTATATTTCTTATCAATAGCGGTTTTAATTGGTTGTTCCTCTACTTCAACAACAATTGCATCTCCTTTATGAACCGTACAACTATGCCGTTTATCACGAACATGAGTTATTTTATACCGATGATATTGTTTGAGATTAAAACAAATATTTTTTAATTTACAATTTTTACAATCATTCTGAGGTCCAATAAAAATGAATTCCTCATTTTTTTTTGCAAGTTTTTCGCCAATTATGGTAATCGAGGTCATGTTAGATTAAATCACTCCGGTTTTTTTCGCAAGCGTCCGAGCTGCTTCTTTGGTCAATCCATGTTCTCCAAGAATTGTATACCGTTCAGGTCTTATTTCAGTTGCCCTTACAAGTGCTTCAACGATTTTTTTCTTTGAAATGCCAAGTTCCTCCGAGGTTGTAGGCGCCCCAATTTTTTGTAATGTTTCCTGTATCATCTTCCAATCGCCACCATGAAGATACATGGTCATCATCGCTCCAATCCCGCATTGTTCACCATGTAATGGTAATTGTTTTTTTCGTCCTTTTAACATAATACCGGGTCCAAGATGATCGAGCATATGCGAAAACATATGTTCTGCCCCTGAAGCTGGTCGGGTTGATCCAGCTACACTCATAGCAACCCCGGAAACAATCATTGCTTTTACCGCAAACCACACACTTTTTTCAACATCTGGTTTTATTTCACCAGCATGTTCAATAATGAGTTGTGCTGCTGTTTCAGCAAGCACTGCTGCATGACTACTGTATTCTTCATGTTTTAATCGATGAGCAAGATTCCAATCCATAACCGCAGGAATATTTGAAATCACATCAGCACAACCAGCTGCAAGCATTCGATATGGTGCTTTATTAATGATTTCAGTATCTGCAAGAACAGCTAATGGACTCGTTGCGTTTTTTGAAACGTTTCCTTTACGATGTTTTAATGATGCTCGAGGTGAAGCAATGCCATCATGAGATGCACAGGTAGGAATACTTACAAATGACCGAGATGTATCATGTGCTGCGAACTTTCCAACATCAATAACGCTTCCACCACCTACACCAAGAATGATTTCAACATCATTTTCAGCAACATAATTAATCACGGAGTTAACTTGATTTACAGAAGGAGATGAAATCTGTTTTTCAGAAACAATGTACTCATTTTTTTTCAAAATTTTGACGATTTTGTTTCCTGCAATCTTTTTTGTTCTCTTGTCATATACAACTAAGGCATTATTGCCTCTACTTATCCGATTACAGAGATCTGCTACCTGAGAGATGGTCTTATGTCCAACGATTATTTCTCGGGGAAAAACCATCATTTTCGATTTTGTAAATCGTCGCATTAAGAGAAGTATAAACCATGCAATTAATATATTATACTTTCCTTCCCATGTTTCGTCATGCGTCTACAATCATATCTAATAAAAAACAAGTTTTTTACTGCAGGAATCCTAGTCTTAAGTGCGATAACTGCTTTTTTCCTTCTATGGTATCTTTTTCCAGAATTAATTTATGATCAGTTTATATGGAAATATTTTTGGGGACCAATTCTATCAGATGGACTCAACGCTCCGATGACATATCATGGAGTTAATGCAGCTCCAAAGTTTACACTTATATCGGAAATAATATATGGCATATTTGTTGCTGGAGCATTATATGGATTATATAAACTATTAAAAAAATTCAACATCACCGTTGACTTCTCATTTTTCCTAGGAATATTACCATTTATTGTTTATGGGTCTGTGGCTCGTGTTCTAGAAGATGCACAATTGTTTACCGAACCAGTTGTTTTCTGGTTTGTAACTCCGTTAATCTATATACAAACGCTTTTGTTTACTTTACTAGCCTTAAGCCTAGGAATATATTTACATAATGTAAAAAAAATTACTCGATTATCAATTCAACAGATTATGGGTATCAGCGGAATGTTATTATTACTTCCCTTTGTGTATTACGTGATTCTCTGGATGAGTGGAGGGGCATGGGAGGTATCAAATGAAATTTTCCCAAATGTCTTTGTTTTGGTCAGTGTAATTTGTATTATCATTACATCATTAGTTTACGTATTTGCTAAGTATGGACAATCGTTTTGGAAAGAACTCAGTTATTTTTCTAAACCCTTTAATCTCAGTATGATCTTTGGTCATCAACTAGATGGGATTGCTAGTTACATAAGTATTTATGATCCATTTAAAATGGGACTACCAACGTATATTGAAAAACATCCAGCTTCAGATATATTATTACAAATCTGGCCGCCTTTATTTCCTATCGTAAAATTTTTATTGATTATCGGAATCATTTATGTAATTGATATTCTTTACAAAGAGGAATTAGAATCACAAAAGATCTTTGTCAATCTTTTAAAAATCGGAATTTTCATTCTTGGATTTGCACCCGGATTACGAGATCTTCTCCGAGTAGCAATGGGGGTATGACACGTTGAAGACAAGGCGCCATCCAGATTGGTTAAAGGTTCCACTTGGTGGTGGAAAACAATATGCATCTGTTCGTAAACAACTTCGCTCTGCTCATATTCACACCATTTGTGAAGAAGCTAAATGTCCAAATATTGGAGAATGTTTTAGCAGAGGAACAGCTACTTTTCTCATTTTAGGAGATAAATGTACCCGTGATTGTGCATATTGTAATGTTACACATGGAAAACCCGACCTCATTGATTTTGATGAACCAAAAAATATAGCTGAAAGTGTAAAAAATCTAGGTTTGTCTTATACGGTGATTACTTCAGTTACTCGAGATGATTTGGATGATGGAGGTGCAGAACTTTTTTTTAATACCATTACAGAAATCAAACATATGAATCCCAGTTGCCAGGTGGAGGTGCTCATACCTGATTTTAATGGGGAGATTGATGCATTAAATAACGTACTTTTAGCTCAACCGGTGATGTTGAATCATAATATTGAAGTTGTTTCATCATTGTTCCCAACGATGCGGCCACAAGGAAACTATGATCAAAGCTTACAGATTCTTAAGGAAAGTAAGCGGTTACATCCGAACATTCCAACGAAATCAGGATTTATGGTAGGACTTGGAGAAACAACTGATGAAATTATAAGTTTACTTGATGATTTACGAATGGTTCATGTTGATTATTTAACCATTGGTCAATACTTACAACCAACGACAAAACATGCTAAGATACAAAAATACTATACACCGTCTGAATTTGATTATTTGAAAGAAAAAGCATTAGAAAAAGGATTCATTCACGTTGAATCTGGTCCCCTTGTTCGAAGTTCATATCGAGCTGAACAGTTTCTCTAACAATCAAGAATAATTTTATCAACGTTTTTATAAAGAAGAACATGATTTTCAATAATACATGAAAATGAAATCAATCTATAAAGTTCCTGATGGAAAACTTATCAAGATTTTTTTAGATTATAACCAATCAACAAAAACCATTGAATCAATAACTATCGCAGGAGACTTTTTTGCATATCCGGAGGATAGTATAAAAAAACTTGAAGAAGTGTTAACGGGAAAAACTTTGGATAAAACAAGATTAGAAGAACGAATTGGAAAATTTGTAGAAGATAATCGGGTCGAATTCATAGGGATCTCTCCTGCATCGATTACAGATGCAATTATGAGGTGTAGATGATGACTGAAGAATGGAGATTATTACAAACAGGTTTTTTATCAGCTGCTGAAAATATGGCTATTGATCGAGCAATCCTGGTTGCACATAGTAAAGGACATGTACCTCCTACCGTTCGTTTGTATGGGTGGAATCCTGCAGCTATCTCTATTGGTTATTTTCAGCAACTCACTGAAGAAGTAGATTTAACTGCATGTGAAACAGAAGATATTGATTATGTTCGGCGGATAACTGGTGGTGGTGCTGTATTTCATGAAGATGAAGTAACTTATAGTTTTGTTATTCAAGAAAAACATCCTACTATTTCAAAAAACATTTTGGAAAGTTATAAAACCATTTGTCAAGCTATCATGAATGGATTAGGTTTTCTTGGAGTGAATAGTACGTATGCACCGATTAATGATATTTTAGTGAATAATAAAAAAATATCTGGGAATGCACAAACACGAAAACAAAAAACTGTGCTTCAACATGGGACCATTCTAACTGATGTCGATGTGGATAAAATGTTTCGTTTGTTAAAAGTTCCTAATGAAAAAATAAAAGGAAAAATGATTGCTACTGTAAAAGAACGAGTTACATCATTAACCCATGAATTAGGATCTGACTTTTCATTTGAAGATGTTAGCGCTGCTTTAAAGAAAGGATTTGAAAAAACCTTTGATGTTATGTTTACCGAAGGAACACTTACAGATGAAGAAAAAAAGTTAGCAGCATCATTTGAAAAAACAACTTTTGGATCTAAAAAATGGAATCATCAACGATGAAAAATGAAAGATTATTATTTTAAGGGGTGGAGAGTATAAAGGTTCAAGCAATAAAAGTCAATTCATTTACTACAGAAGAAAAAGGAGGGAATCCTGCAGGAGTAGTTCTAAAACCATCTGGTTTAACTGCAAATCAAATGAAAAAGATTTCAGATCTTTTAGAAGTTTCTGAAACGGCGTATGTTTTTCCAAGTCAACATGCTGATTATCATATACGATTTTTTAGCCCTGCTGTAGAAGTCAATCTTTGTGGACACGCCACCATTGCTACATTCACCGTTCTTGGAAATCAGATACAATCAAAACATGATTCATCCGATACTCTAACATTAACACAGGAAACAAAAGCAGGGATTCTTCCGGTAAAAATTCAATTCAAAGAGACTGGTGACGTAGATAGTGTTCTTATGAAACAGAAGGATCCTATTTTCGAACCGGTATCCTATAGTCCTCAAACACTTGCTGAGATCTTAAAGATTACCCTTGGAGAACTCTGTTCAGATCTTCCACAAGAACGAGTATCCACTGGTTTATTCACCCTTCCTGTTTGTGTTTCCTCATTCTCTGTTTTAAAAAATATGAAACCTGATTTTCACATGGTAAAACGATTTTGCCGTAAACATAATGTAGGCAGTATCCACGTTTTCACTTTTGACACCATCGAATCAAATTCATTATATCATGCTCGAAATTTCGCGCCATTATACGATATAGATGAAGATCCGGTGACCGGTACTGCCAATGGTGCGGTATGTAGTTATTTACGCCGTCATCAAATGACTCGTTCAACTGATATTATTTGCGAACAAGGAGATATCATCAACAAATCTGGACGGGTATCTGTTAGATTCCTCAATGATTCTGTGTGGGTTGGCGGAAAAGCAACTGTTAAACAAACGGTGGATTTAATAGTTTAACTTATTAATCTAATTCATAACTCTGGTTTTTTACCAATCTGATTCGTCAAAATATGTCAAATCTAAATCATTCCAATCATCAAAATCATTCATTCCACGTGATCCATCAGAATAATCCACTATACGAAACATATATCCATAGTTCATCACGCTTCGATATGGTAACCATCTCCACCAATCTATCTGCCAGGGATACTTTCCATCTTGGTCATCTACACCTGGATTAATAATGCCTAATGAGTGTCCACATTCATGCATATACGCACTGGCAAAAACAACATCCATATCTAACCAAGGTTGAGTTAATTTCTTTTCACTTAATCCTTTATATGAGATCTGATATCGATTTGATCCAAATGCATTACCATTAGCTGCAGAGCATTGATAGACAACAACACCATAATGAAACACGCCACGTCTCCAGTTTTCCTCATCATTATGCAAAAAATAATCTTGATAAATCTGTTGCAATTCATTGTTCATTCCGCCCCAGCTCATCGTGGTTTCCTTGTCGAAAGGTATCATTTCCGATCCAGTTTCATCCCAACTTCCATCGTCAAGATGATAAACAATGTTATGTTTGTTATATGCAGTTTGCAATAATTCTTTTGATTTTTCAGGAAGCATACTTGCAGGTTGACCATTAGGCCCAGCTTCCATTTGATCAAGTTCAACAAAAAGATCCTTTCGGAAAGGATCTGAACCCCATTGGGATGTCTTATATTCCTCGATATTGTTCAAGCTATCCCCATCCGGATCTAAGTTTTTATGATCTTCCCATTCAAAAGGATCGTAAAACCAGTGATGTTGGACGGTTCCATCTCGCCAATCCTCATACATGAAATGACCCCACTTATGTTCCCATTCAATTGGCACACCATCTTCATCAGCATCCTCCCCTCGATTATCAACCGTTGGATCTGTTCCATATACGTTTACTTCTGTCCAGTATGGGATTCCATCACCATCATAATCATTCTGATAGATATCAAACCAGATTTCACAGTCTTTATTGCTTTGGTATATACTTCCATCATCACATCCATTTAATCGACCATATCCACTTTCATCGGGATAATACCAGCCGACATCATGATTAACAAAATCATCACCCATCCAATGACCCGTTTTAATACTATATTGAAGATCGATATCAAAATTTTCTTTGTATGTATCCCAATTGTTACTAATATCACAAAGAACATCTTCAGAAGGATTTGCATCCCATAGTTGTATTGTGATATCAACAATCTCCTTTTCGTCTGGAACATCAACAGTGACTGAAAAAGGAGTATCATACAAATATTTCTTATTTTCCCAAGTTTCACTAACAAACTCTTCCCCATTAATAATAATCTTTACATAAAAATCTGGATCAGTTCCCAAGTCGATTTTATCAATTGGAAATACTCCCAGGTCTGTCTTTTCTAAAGTTCTAATGCTTTTTATATCAATAGTAAGTGCAATATTTGTCAGTGGATCTAAGTCCGCGTTTTGTTGATTAATTGCCGTAATATTTAAGGTAGAAGCAAGAAGAAATGCCAAAGTCAACAATAGATAAATCTTTTTGTTTTTCATATTAAAATTTGCCCCACAGTTAATAAATTTTTTTATTCAAATAGTTATAGTAACAACTATATATTAAAATATTTTGATTTTATAATCGTCAATTAGTTAGATGTGACAATATTTAAATAAATAAACCGACTTATTGTCGATTATGATAGATGAAAAGGATTTCAAGATTATATTTGAGTTGAAAAAAAATTCAAGAAACTCGACCAAACAAATCGCTGAAAATGTTTGTATGCCACGAGTAACGGTTCATGATAGAATTAAGAAAATGGTGAAAAACAATATTATCAAGAAATTTACGATTCTTCCAGATTATGAAAAACTGGGACTGATAACTACCGTTTTTGTATTTGTGGCATCAAATCCTTATGAATCAAAAGTATCAATATCAAAAATTGCTCAAAAGATCAAGTCATTTCCTGGAGTTTACGAAGTTCATATTGTATCTGGAGAATATGATTTACTCCTTAAAATTAGAGGCAAATCGTTTGATGAAGTGGGGAAGAACACTATAGCAAAAATTCGCCAAGTACCTGGAGTTGGTCGCACATTTACTTGTCCTTGTTTTACTACAGTCAAAGAAGATTTAGCTCCATAACTTGTTATGATTGAGTAGTTATGATTTTATAAATTAT
>CAZYLG010000104.1:0-7825 GCA_964648565.1 uncultured Thermoplasmatales archaeon | reverse complement strand
AAAATAATAAGAATAAAAGAAGGAAAGAAATAGAAACTGTTACTCCTTTTTTAATGAATTTGCTTCTTCTTTTCCTTTGCTCTATGAATGTTGATAATTTGTTTTTTAATTCTCTGTTTTCTTTTTTTAATCTTTCTATGTCATCCATCTTCTCACCTTCTCTGAAAGATATTCTTTTTTAATGAAAATAATTAAACCAAGTATTGCTATTAATAATGAAACAATAAAATAAATGATGATTGAAAACAATAATTTTTGATGAAATAAGATGTTTACTTCATCAAATGCAGGAATGCCTGCACCCCAACTGTTCTCATCTCCCATGTTTTTACAACTTTCCTTTAATGCATCTTCGAAAGATTGAGGGACTATTCCTTTATTGAAAAAATATAATGTTTTTACTATATCAACCAATCCACGATTATTAGCCACCACTAATGATGCACCACCGGAAATAAGTGGAGCAGCCATACTTGTTCCTGATTGAACTTTACGATTTCCTCGCCCTAACTCATCTCCTGATAACCAAGGACCTGCTAATGATTCTCCAGGGGCAACACAATCAGGTTTTGGTCTAATGCCGACAACTGGACCTCTGCTACTCCACTGACAAACAATATCATCCTTGAATGACCAATTATCAAATGTTTGCATCCAATCAAACGCACCCACACAAATCGCAGCATCAGAAACTGCCGGACTTAATATGGAACTATGAACTGGGCCACTATTGCCCGCAGCGACCACTACAATGATTCCCATACTTCGTAATCGTTCCACTTGCTTTGAATAAGCATCATTAATATTCCCTTCAGCACCTGCAGAAATACTAACAATATCTGGTTTCTCTCTTTCAGCGAATTTTAACGCATTCATAAATTGGTCATCTGATGCTCCACCATTTCTTTTAAAACATTTATATGAAATCTGATTTGCATTTTTACATTTTTTCTGCAGCAACCATGCAATCTCATAATTAACGAATGTTCCATGACCGTATGTATCATGTAACGGTGATTCACCATATTGTTCAATCTCACTGAAATTGACTATCGTGCCATCTTCTGATTCGTATGTTTTAACCCATTTTGAAATACCTGAATCAATAACTAAAACAGAAACAGTCTCATAACTATCTGGAACATGAGTCACTCGAAGTAAATCATACATTGTTTGTATCGGCCCATCATCATATTTCGTTTTGATTGGTTTAGGAATCCAAACATCTTCATCTTTTCTCCCAGACCATCCTTCCCATGATTCTCCTTCTGATATTTCCAATATCGATAGATTTAACCAATTCGTCATCAATGAAAGATTTGCATTTGTTTCATTTTCAAATAATCCAACTGAAATAGAAATATTATCTCCATCTCTTCCCGATATCGTTGAAAAAAATAATCCGTTTTCATCTGTTGTTACAATAGATGTTTCTCCTAATACTTTATTTTCAATGAATACTTGTTTGTCTTCATATGGTTCATCGTTGAATGTGATATACCCTGCAACACCAATAGGTTGAATTGGGTCATCAGAAAGTAATGTTGGGGATAATAAAATCAAACAAATAAAGAACGCAGTTAATATCTTACTCTCCAAAGTATTACACCTCCAATTATTATCACAATAGGGATTAATAGCAAATACCAATTGAAAGAACTGTTATCAACATCATCAGATGTGTCTATAGTTTTATCATCTTCCTCATTATTGTTTTGATTTGTTTTTTGAAATGAAACAGTTTCATCTGAGAAAAGATAAATAGTTCGTTCCTCAGTTTCTGTTTTTACTACATATTTCCCTTTCTCTATACTGATTTTTATTTCTCCAGTCTCATTTGTTTTCATTGTTTTAATCAATGTTTCATTTTTATAAATCTCAATGTTTGTACTATATGGCGTTCCATTTTCATATGTTGTTCTTACTCTCATCGTTGCATTGGGTTCAACATCATCTTCTTCTATTGCTGAAACATAAACTGTTTTTATAATAGATGATTCTTCAGTATCTCTATAAACAGTTAATTCTATGATATAAGAACCGGATTTTTTAAAAATATGCTGTATCTCTTTCCCATATATGTTTTTATTTTCTATTTTCCATCGGTAACTCTCTGCATCTGTATCACTATCAAAATATACTGTTTGATTTATCATCGGCTGTAACGGATGGATAGAAAAATCTGCGATTAATTCTTCCCCTTCATCATTCTCATCCGGTGGAGGTAAACCTCCGCCACCATTATTATTCTCTGTATCATCATCGTCATCTTCTTCATTCGTAGTCTGAATTGATAAATTCAGCCAATTAGTAAGATAATTTGAATCGAAAAGAATTTCATTTGTATATTGCTCTTCATTGTAATAACAAGATATTTTTACAGTATCTCCAGTTTCAACCATAGAAAAAGTTGTTGTATAATATCCATTTGCATTTGAATAAACTACTTCTTCTTCCCCTGAATCTATGACCATAATTGTTGCCTGTAATTCATCTACTGGATTGTCATCAACTAAAATTCTTCCACCGATTGGTTTTGGTTGAGGTGGAGATGCGGCAACAACAGAAACAAATAGAAGAAAACACAACATGAGAAGTATCTTCTTCATGTTATCCCTCCAATTTGTATGTCTCTTTCTGCGGTTAATAAAATCAATGGTGTATTTCCTTTTACTATGAAATCATCACCACTATATCCCACCCAATAGGTCATCCATGTGTTATTTATCGTATCATACTTCCATACATGTTCTCCAGTATCAACAAAGGTGAGATTATATGCACTGGTTCCATTAAGATTACTGTATCCTATGTAATTATATCCATTTTCAAGATGAATGTTTTGATTTAATGGCACGGGTTCAACAATATCTCTCCGAATCTTCAAATCAGCATTTGCTTTAACAATGAGGACATCCCATGGTTCAATGATAAAACCATCATCTGAATAACCCGCCCAGTATTCATTCCATTCACCATCTGAATATTTCCATATCCACCATCCATCAGGGATTGCGTAATAATCAGCAAATTCAGATGGAAGAATTGTTTGATTCTCTTGATAAACAAAATAATTGTAACCTGCACCCTGCATTGATTTTTTAAAAGTCACATTTCTATCTAAATACAATAATCCATGTGAACCTAATGATTCAGCGTGAAATTCATGGCTTTGATTACATGTTTCATTGTACACCCATAAACTAATGTTGTAAATACTGCTAATCGGGATGTTTTCGATATTAAATGGTTCATGGTCGCCACTATCAAATTGTGCTTCAGCAAATACTTCCCCATTGATTAACCATTTCATATGAGTTGCATTTTCACTTTTATCGAGAATTGTTACATCCTCTGTCGTTGGATTTGATGGTGTCCATTCATAATAACTCCAGAAAAGAAACGCAGTAGTAAAATTACTATATGAAACAGTTTTTGCACCATATTCATCTTCAACTTCTACTTTCCAATGATACTCGGTATTGACTTCATTGAACTCTATTTCATCTTGGATGTATAATGTGTTATTATAATATGAGAAATCATCTGATTCATGGCTTAATCGAAGTTCCCAATCATTCCAATTCCCAATCGATGGATTATCCACATAAATATCAATAGAAATAGTATCTTTCTCCATATCCGTAACATTTACTTCCAATTGAACAAAACGTTTCCATTCGCCACTTTTAATCTGTCTTGTGACTTGGACAAAGTCATTTCCATCTTCTGGTTTTATTGTAACGTTCGGTTTCTGATTTTGAGGAGTGTATATCCATGTTTGACTTTGATTTGTCCAACTTCCATCATCAATAGTCACATACCATTCAAATGGTGTGCTATTTGTCATTGAAGGTGTCTTAGTGGTTTCTGCCCTTGAACCACTTGGGATGTTATACACTGTCGCCCAAATGGTGTCATTATTAGCATAATGAAATGAAACATTAAGGATATCTCCATCAATATCCATTACTCTACATCCGAATTTGGAGGGATGGCCAAATTTACTTTGATGTGGAGGATATGGTTCATCTGAACCAGGTTGACCAATTTCAATTTCTCCACCCTGAGCATAATATGCGGTATCTGGTTCAGACCCATCATAGTCTTCTAAAAAGATAACTCCACTTAATGCATTGTAAACTTTGTTTACACTGCCTAATACTCTATCTCCTGTTGTAAAAAAGAATGAATCGCTGTAATGTGTTTTATCTGTTGTTTCATTATAAATTTTAACTCTCCATTCATGGGTTGAAAATGGCTGTAACACATAATGATATTTTTCAAGTGTTTTATTTGTTTTTATATCGAAATCAGGTGGCATATCTTTCCATTCGCCACTATCATTCTGTTGAAAAGTGACTTCTATATTTTTTTCATCAGTTGAATTCAAATCAACTTTAAGTAATGGTGTATAAATAGAAACATTTGTTTTTCCTGAAAGAGGGTATTCAGTTACATGAACCATTGTTTCTGCACGAACTATGCCACCCATCATTTTTTCAACTGAATAATCCGGTTCAGTTGAGAATTCAAAACTACCTGTACTGAAATAATAAACGCTACTGTTTATAACTGATGTTTGGTATGAGGCTTTTGCATACCAATTATATGTGGTTTCATATTGTAATCCGCTAAATGGCTTTTCAACATAAGTATATCTATCAATTGAAAAAGTAAAATCCCATAATTTAGGAGTAAACAAACGGTTAGTTGTATTCAACACTTGTTTGAATTGTAACATATATGAATCAAGGATGTCTCCATCTGAAATCTCTGAAATCCCACTATTGTTTGATATTTCACTCCAACTTGACCATGATACTCCATTATTCGTTGAAATTCTATATGACACTGTAATTTTAGTGAAAAGAGGCGTTTCCTCACTCCAATTGATTTTTCCATTGTCTTTCGCTCTTCCATTCAACGAATATTTGGGACTTACTCTTTCCCCTTCTTCATCATAATATCTATAATACACCCTTACTTCATCTAATGCTGCATGGTCTCCACCACCATTATCTCCATCGATAATTAAACGTAATTTATTTACTACACTAAAGTTATCGCTTGGTAATGAACTATTCACCCATCCTGATGTTCTATCATCATATTCGCCCATTGACTCAAGAGTTATCCAATTTGCACCATCATAAAACTGCAAAAGAGCATGTTCTCCACTATTATCCATGCTCCATCCTTCCATATATGCAGAAAGATACACTTCATCATATCCTGTTAAATTAAAATATGTGCTTTCAAACCAGTCATTGGCATCTACTCTCAATCCATATGAATCAATACAATTCTCCGTTGTTATCCCTGTATCAGAATCATTTGTAACTTCATGTTTAATCCATTTCCCTGCATAATCTCCATCTTCAAAATCATCATTAAAAATATTTAATTTAAAATAATCTAATGTAAGATTCTTTTCATCTTCAATTACTGTATTTGTGTATGTTCCTTGGTCAAAAGTATCATTTATTGTAAGATTATTCGCTCCAAATCCTAACAATATCTGTTTTTCATATTCAACTTCATGCCATGAACCATCCACCGTATCATTTGCATAAAAATTAACGTCCCATGTTCGTTTCTCACCGGATTTATAAAACCACAATCCCATATTCGGATGAATGCTTCTATCTGAAGCAGTGTTGTATGGATAAGGAAATCTGAACATCGGATTGAAAAAAACATTGACTTCCCCACCACCAAGAATGTATGGTAATTCTTCAGGTTCAGAAACAGAATATGTATCATAGTCAACAAATATTTTTGCACTTAACGCAATTTTTTGCGTTTCAGGTTCAGTATCTGTGTATTCTTCAACGTAAACTTTGCTACTCAATGCATTATATACTTTTTCAGGTTCAGTGTCATTATAATATGTTTTCATTGTCCAGATATTGCTTGTTGTATTGTATTCATCATCATAACAAATAACATACCAAGAATAATTAGTGTCATTGTATTTAGCGTTAAAATCTGTGTTGCATCGTACAATAGTTCCATTATCATATCCAGATATGGATGAATTATATCCTATTATCGTATTCTCCGGTGGTTCATTATATGTGTTATTATTGTAATATCTGTGAAAAGTAACATTATATATCTTTCCACCTGCATCATTATCTGGATGGTTGACTTCGACAGATAATGTTTTTTTTCCAGCAGTAACATTTCCTATTGGAGAAGGATTACTTGCTTTTTCAGGGTAATCATCTGTTCTAAAAACAAATGTTTGATTGTTCCAAGTGTCGTCTGTGTCGTCGAAGGCTCTTATTCTCCATTTGTAATTTGTTGCTGTTTCGTTAAATATGTCTTCATCTTGATTCCATGTTCCTGAGTCTTGATTAAGATAATGTCTATGATTCTCCCATGTCTCATTTTCATTTAGATAAACATCCATGTAAAACTGCATATCCCCACCGCCAGTATTGTCTGTTAATGTCCACGTTATCGGAATATATCCATTTGGATTTGGGGGGTTGTTTGTAATATCGATATGTCTTGCTCCATCATCAGGTGAAATCCCACTAATGGTGATAGTGGCTTGAACTACTCCAGCCATCAATAGGAGAACAAAAGGAATAAGAATCAACAAACATATTTTTTTTCTCATTTTCATCTCTCTTTTAATCAGGGATGAGGGTAATCCAGTAATAAATATCCTCATCAGTAGTATGCAACGTTTCAGCGACACCACCCATATCAAGAATCTCTAATTTCCAATAAGTGAATTCACCCGGTTGCCATTCATCACCTGTAAGACCACTAATATCAATCGTAGACGTATTCTGGTCGCTACCAATACTATAACTTGTCCAAGAACCACTCATGTTCGTCCAAACACGAGCGTTATTCGCAGTTTCAACATCACCAATATCAGCGACATGCCACGTAATCGTCTCCACATCACGCCTGCCATCATTCTTCAACGTAAAAGGCGTACTTTCAACATTCGTAGCAGTAGGAGTAGTATCAGGGAACATAATACGATTAAAATCATCATCCAACCCATAAACCGTTTTCGTATAATCAGGAGCAGAAACACTATAAAGATTATAGTTACCACGAAGATTATAACCAAACGTGACCACTAACCGCTTATCAACATAAGAACAACTCGGAGTTGTCACACTCGTACCCGGTTTCGGAGTGAAAACAACCTGTGGTTCAGACCACCCAGAACCATTATAGATACGATAATAAATCGGACCATCATCATACACAACAACTAAATTATCATTCGCATAATCTTTTACAATATCCCCCATTGTTTCAATATTTGCTTGGATATTTCCCTTATTTGTCCAATCAGCACCATCAAAAGTCCAATAAGCAAGGTCATTACCATTGTCTTCACAAACCATGTGTAATAAGGAATCATGGACTTCTAACGAAGGGCGATACTGTGATTGCCCGTGGTCGTAGAATTGCTGGATGTTCGTTCCTGAAGAAGTTGGTGTTTGTGAAGCATAATCTATTAAATAGTCAGAATAGTGACTTGCATGCGCTGAAACAATATGCCATTCACCATCAAAATATTTTACTGCAGCACCATATACTGTACTACTTTTCCATCCATAATCATACCATTCATCTCGATGTCTTGGCCCAACATGATTAATATTCCAATCTGTGCCATTCCAATATGCTGCATGAAGGTGCCTATCGTCACCACCATCTTCAGTGAAATACACATGAGGCATATTATCATAAATAAAACTCTCATAGGGGCCTTGTGTAAAATCGCCAGTGACATCTTCAAATGATTGTAATACAAAATCAGTTCCAATAGACGACCGTTGCACAT
>CAZYLG010000103.1:0-7973 GCA_964648565.1 uncultured Thermoplasmatales archaeon | reverse complement strand
GTTAGAACGAGCTGATTTGTTATTACAGGGGTACAACCCATGGTGGGCGCAATAGTTAATTAATCTGATAAAAAAGCAAAACTAAATCAAATAAAAAAGAAGGTTTTGCAGATTTTCATTTTGTTAAACTGTCAACAAGTCTTTAAATAAACGAAGCAGCAAAAGTATATCCACAACAACAATAAAAGGATGGTGAATCAAAGAATGGAAAAAGTAGTAGTCACAGGTGCTGTAACCTCTGCACTCTTAGCTGCTGCAACCTTCAAAATGGCTGCAGGCCTGTAAAAAATTTCTTTATTTTTTTCTATACTAGGTGCATGAACTTCAGAAAATCTCAGGTAGACAACGAAGTTTATGTTCCTCTTCGACGATAAAAAATGATTGTTTTTTAATTGCACCTGAAAACGCGGCATTAATTTCATCTAACACCGTTAGTAATTCATTAAAATCCTTAACAACTAATTCAGGTTCCAAATCAGCCCATCCCAGGGCAAAATTCATAAATTCCAAGTATGGTTTACTTTTCAGATAATCAAAAACAGGTTTTTTCAACTTATGATCCTTAAGATAAATATCGATTTTATAAGTATTAAGATCTAATGATGGAAGATCAATGTTTACTCGAAAAGCCTTAATCACTTTTGATTCAACGAGTTTTTTAATACGATATTTAATATTTTGTGATGAACAACCAATTTTCTCAGCTAAATCTACTAAAGGATCCCGAGCGTTAACTGCTAACTCATTGAGTAGCTTATAATCAGTTTCATCAATAGAAACTGGTTGACAACCACATCTCATAGAACCAATTAATCTATCCTCTACTTTTTTCTCTGGAAGTAAATACGATTTCTCATATACTTTTGCTTCAGTATATATAGAAATAGAATAGGTTTCAAAATAACCGCCATATTTATCAAGTGTTTTATTTAAAAACTGATAGAAGTCATAAATGTTTTTAACCCAGATGACCACATCAAGATCAATTTCACTTTTGATAGTAGCAACAACCCAGGAGTATTTGTAATCAACAAAGTACTGAATGATTTCGTTTTTAACATCTGATGAAACATATTGAAAGTCTATATAAATCCGGAAAACATCATATCCTAATCTAAATGTGTCGATGAGTGCCCAGTAATTTTCAATTATTCCTTCTTTTTCCATTTTGTTAATTCGGTAAGATACCACATCTCGTGCGAGACCAACCTTTTTTCCTATTTGACTATTAGATTGACGGCAATTTAGATCGAGCTCATACAATATTTTTCTATCCTTCAAATCAATATTGCTCATAGTTTCTACAACGTTGTAAGTCCTAAAGCATATTTTAGAATTGTGCATGTAGTTAACTATTTAAGTTCAAATGTTATTGAAAATCAATGTTGGATGAGGATGCAAACTAGTGAACAATCAGTTTTACTTATTTCTATGCCATTTGCTGAAACAAGTATTCCGTCTATACAACTTGCACTACTTGAATCATATTTGAAAGAAGAAAACATTACGGTTTCATCGAGACATCTGTATCTTAGAATGGCAGATTTTTATAGGTTGAATAATTATAATTTCTTGATCAATGATCCTAATGATTCATACACTACACAAATGGTTTTTTCAAAATATGTTTTCCCTAATCACTGGAAAAAAAACAGAGAAAAATTCAGATATTATTATGAAAACATCATATCAAGTATTCAAGATTTTCCTCAAGATTTTAGTTTTAATGCTTATGTTAATCAAACCGATGAATTTATAGATTGGACACAACAAAATATTGACTGGGATTCGTATGATATCATTGGTTTAACACTTAATTACGGTCAATTGTTACCTTCGCTAGCAATTGCAAAAAAAATTAAGGAAAAATATCCTGAAAAAAAAATTGTTTTTGGTGGAAGCACTTCAATCAATGAACTTGGAAAAAAGATATTATCAAGTTTTTCTTATGTTGATTTTATTGTATCTGGAGAAGGTGAAAAAGCGTTATTTTTATTAGCATCTGATTTTGATAATTATCAACAGATTCCCGGGTTGATATATAGAAATGATAATGAAATACTTTGGAATAAGAATGATACTTACTTAGATATGAACACGCTTCCTTATCCAGATTTTCAATCATATTTTGAACAACTTAATATGGTTTCAAACCAGATTTCTCAGTATTATCAATTGTATGGTAGACTTCCTATTGAATTATCACGTGGATGCTGGTGGAAGAATTGTACATTTTGCAATGTTTCAGCATATCATAAAAAATATCGGCAGAAAACCTATGATCAATTCATAGATGAATTAACTTATTTATCCGACACGTATCAATCTCTTGATTTTCAAGTGATTGGAAGTACACTTCCACCAAAAAATAATGATATGTTATGTAAAAAATTAATAGATCTAAACCGTGATTTTTCACTAGTTATTGAATCAAGAGCTGGCCTGTTAAAAAGTAATGATTATACGTTACTTAAAAAAGCAGGGTTTACCCATATTCAAACAGGGATTGAATCATTTAGTCCGCATTATTTAAAGAAGATGAATAAAGGAACGCAAGTTATTGATAATATTGCTGCATTGAAATTTTGTAAGGAAAACCGGATTAAAAATTCGTATAACATTATTATTAATTATCCAAATGAGGAATCTGTTGATTTTGAGGAATCAAAACAAACTATTCAATTGATCCAAAAATATCTTGAACCACCAAATATCAGTAAATTCATACTAGGTTTTCAAAGTCCAATTTTTACTAATTTAGCAGAGTTTAATGTTGATCACATTGAACCCAAATTAATCGATACTATTATGTATCCAGAAAAACTGCTTGAAAAAGATTTTTTCTTCTTCTACTCATTTAAACCAAAACATAAGAAAGAGGAGTATCCTTGGTTAGATTTAGTTTCGCAATGGAAAAAAACGTATGAAAATCAAAAACAGATAGCAATACGAAGAGATACTCCTATTGAAAAATTAGTTTTTTATTTTAAAGATGGATCGAATTTTCTTAAAATATTTGATAAACGATTTGGTGATAACGCATTTATTTATACGCTTAATGAACGGGAAAGAAGTGTTTTCTTAGCCTGTAGCAATGTTATTTCAATGACAGCGTTAACAGCTAAATTGCACCATATGAGTACTGCTGAAATAAATGAGATCCTACAAAGTTTTATTGAAGCAGGAATTGTTTTAACTGAAGATGATTTGTATCTATCATTACCGCTGAACTATCACATCTATTATGATAAAGAACCGAAAAAACACGATCAAAACATTGAAGAAATCAAAGCCTACATAAACAACCTATAACGACCTAAGACTCATCCATTTTTTCCTACATCCTCAAATAAAAAAATGTGATTTTGTTAGTTTGTAAGATTTTTTAATAAATGGGATTTATGTATGTTCGTTCATTTTTGTTATTTGGGGTATGAAGAAGGTGGAGAAGAGAGTAAAAGAATTAATCCATAAACCACCAACCTTCTGGGGGTTGAGAGCGTAATTATGTATTTTTTCCTTTTATCTTATTCCATTCTTGGTGCAGGAATCAAATTCATTGATGCTGCATATGATGAAAAAACATTTAGTAAGAAACTAGCCTTGCTCTTGGCTCCTTTCCTAGGCGGATTATGGGCTTATACTATGTTTATAAGCCCATTTTCCGCTACCATTCTCCTTTCCATATTACTTGGTGTGATCCTAAAAGGAAAAATCGATAACATTGCTCATTTCTCAGGAGTAATCATCATCATACCTGTAATACTCATTCTAGGGATAGAGTTACTTATTATCCCATTACTTTTTCTTGCTGCTGCAGCATTACTTGATGAACTAGGAAACGATTGCGTGGAAGATTCATATGATAAGGTAAGTAGAAATCCCATGTCTCGTTTTTTTGTTTATTTTTTTGATCATCGATGGCTATTAAAAATCGCGGTGCTCTTCCTTTCAGTGATCGGAATGATACCCATTCATTTCTTCTTTGCCATGATCTTTTTTGATTACTCCTATCTAACCATCCGCTATATCAGTGAAGTAAAACAAGGAAAAAGACCTGGTTATGATCGATTGGAATTGAAAATAAAATCAATTCTAGCTCAAAAGAAGATTTTAAAGAATTAATCGATTAAATCATAGTTCGGGAAAAATAGATAATATTTATAATGATTAAATTTATACTGAGGTGAATAGTTTAATCATTAAATAATAACATGATTATTTATTAGAGGATAGGATGGTGTGTATTCAAGAATTATTGCTTAACATGGGGAATTTAACCTATGTGTTATTCTTACTTTTTCCAGTGCTAGGTGCAGGTATAAAATACGTTGATGCTGCATTTGATGAAGAAGTTTTCAACAAAAATAAAGCATTACTGGTTGCCATCGTTCTTGGGATCCTTTGGGCATTTACCATGATCCTTCATCCCATGGCTGCTACCATTCTTTTAGCAGTTATTCTTGGAGTGTTAGTGAAAGGTAAGATTGATAATGTTGCTCATGCAGCAGGTCTTGTAAGCATTCTTATTTTTTATATGGTCCTTTGGTATCTTTTTGATGGGGTTATCATTTATTTTATGCCGCTTTTTTTTCTTGCTGCAGCAGCAGTATTGGATGAAATAGGAAATGATGTGATTAGTTACAACAGTGAATTTTCCAATAATCATACATTTGGATTTCAATTTTTCAAATATTTTTTTGGCAGAAGACATTTCATGAAAGTAGCTCTAATTTATCTATTCATCGTTGCTGGTTATCCGCTTTATTTTTTTGTTGCCTTTCTTTTCTTTGATGAAGCATATATGATGGTAGCATTGTATAGTCAATCAAAAAAAGCAGAAACCAATGCCCAGTATTCAACGATTGAATCAACTGAAGTAAACACGTAATGATGGAAGAAAGTGATAGTTTATCTAATTATTGTTTAAATTTCTGATAATTATTTGTAAACTCGACATATCATTTTGCGTTAGAACGATACAGCGGTTTTATTGTTTTTTCAAAAGACGATTATCCTCACTACGTATTTTTAGTGGAAGCAATTTTTTATTCCTATCGAAAAAATATTTTTAGGACTACACACTATGATCTGTTTTGATTACGCGTATCTAACCGTTGGATTATATGAAAGAATAAAACAGGATTCAACGCAACCAGTGACCCTAAAAAAATCGTTGCTACCATAGCCGTTTTTAACAGATAAAAAAAATAATTAGTTATTGTGATGGACAGGATGAATCCAATGACCAATGCAACCGTAACCTATACGGATGGAGTAAAAGAACATTTTGAAGCACTCCGTATAAACAAAAAAGGAATCATTATCGGCCGTATTATCAACGGAATATTTCTTGATTGTGGATTTATTTCAAAAACAAACGTGAAAGAAATCACATATGATGGGGGAGTTGGAAGGGGAAATAATAATGGTCAGGAAACCTCATTTTTTGTATTCCTGACCTTTTCTTTTAAAAAAAATTGTAAAAAAGTTTAACAAAGTTTTTATCATATCAAAAAGAAAAGGGAAATAACAGATGACTATTGACTGTGATGTACTCATTGTTGGCGGAGGGCCAGCCGGATTAACCGCTGCAGAAATACTTTCAAAAAAAGGATTGAATATTATCCTATTAGAAAAAAAGGAAAAAATAGATGATGGTAAATTAAAATTAGATATAACTGAAGGAAACAGAATACACAATATATTAAAAGAGCTAGATATACAACCGAATAAAACATCTAGCAAATCCGAATGGATCTCACAAAATAATAAATTCATTCTTAACTCAAACATCAAAGATTTTTATTTCTTACGGGGTAAATCCCCTAATTCAATTGAAAACAAACTTTATTCAAAATTAATGAAAAAACAGGACCAAGTTACCTTTTTATTTAATTCAGAAATTGATTCGATAAAGAATAGGGAAAATGGTGTTATTGATGAAGCTATGCTTAAAGAGGGTGTAGTAAAGCCTAAACAGGTCATTTTTGCAGAGGGAAAAAGCTCAAAATTTGAAAAACAATTAGAAATTAAGTCTGAAATATTCGCTTCATTTCAAGGATTTGGCGCATGCATACAGACAAATGATAAAGAACTAATTTCATATCCGCAAATAAATTTTGATAAAACGATTGCACCTGGAGGGTATATCTATTCTAGTTCGATTAAACATCAAACATTTGTTTGCATTGTTATCGATAATCTGTTTAAAGAAAGTGTAAATTCGGAAAAAAACTTGGAAGAATTTATTGAATCAAACATTGGCAAGGTTCATGTTAAAAATTACTTTAAAGGAAATGGCGTTTGTGGCCTAAAGGAAACAGCTAAGGGAAATACATTTTTTATAGGAGGAGCTGCCTATTTTCATGATCCCTTTTTTGGATATGGCATTAATTATGCTATTGAATCAGCATATTATGCAGCAAAATCAATAATACAGCAAGAGGCGAATATATATTTTGATTATTGTCATCAAATCCAGGAAGATCTCAAAAATCAGATGTTTGCTAGAGAAATCCTAAGGGAAGCAGATAATGATTTTTTCGATCTGTTAATTGATACGCTAAACGGGAAAAAAGCTTCAAATGATACCTGCGTTAGTCAATTAGTAGAATTCTTTTCAGAATAATTTCTTATTACCATTCTGATGATGTCTGTTTTATTTCCGAAGCTATAGCTCTTCCACTTTCAATTGCACTATCTTGTGAAGGTAATCCAAAATATCCACCACACAAAAATAAACCATTTATTTTATTTTCATATATCTTGGGAATCAGATGATGAAACGTTGGTGTGCAAAGAGCTAATCCATTCCTCCAGTTATATCTATGAAATGCTGAAATCTCTTCTTTTTTAATTTCAAAAAAGTCATTCAAAATAGAAAGGGTGTAATCGAACAAATTAGCATCATCCATTCTAAATAGTTCAGGGTTATTAGGCAGAAGTAATCCGATAACCCCTTCTGAATTATACAAAGTACTATTTTTTAATCTGTTATCAAACATAAGACTAATCGGAGAAGTTGCTCTGTCAAAAATTAATCCCCATGTTTTATCCCACAATCTCTTTTTTGTCTCCAATAAAACAACGGTACACGGATTATATGTAATTTCCGAAAGATAATCTTTCAATTTTATCGAGGGTAAAATTTTAACTAATTCTGTTGCAGGCATGGCAGATACAACACTATCAGTAAAATGGTTTTTTTCGCCATCATTATCAGTGTATTCAAAACCAGTAATTTTTTGATCATCAAGATACACTTGAGAAATACTCGTATTCAAATTAACAGCTAACATATCTCTGGTTTCATAGTTCAATGAATGAATTATTGAATTCATTCCATTGGATAGAAAAAAACAATTTTGTAAATAGACAAAAAGCGTTGTTAACCCATATAATGCTGACAATGTTTTTGAATCAGAAAAACAAATCGCTCTTAGAATAGTGTCAACAATTCTTGGTGTATCTCCAACATGTTTTTCAAACCAATCGTGCAATGTCATGTCAGTATACTCTGAAAATTCCGAGAGGACTTTGTAATAATTTCTTTCTAAATAATTCAGCTCTTTCATTATTTTATCAAATATTTTCTGTTCACTTTTTGTAACTTTATTATATAATCCCTTTGAAAAAGAAACCGGAACAATGGTACCATCATAATATGCTGAAATAAATGTCGAATTAAATGGCTGCAATTGAGAGGAAATATTAAGCTCTTTAATCAAACCCATTGTCTCCATATCCGCAATTGAAATTAATTGAGATCCTACATCAACATATGAATCAGAAAAAAGTTCTGTTTTTAAACGTCCACCCAAACGATTTTCCTTATCGAACAATGACAATTTTATGTTTTTATCCTTAGATGTATAATATGCTGCGGTTAATCCCGCTATACCTGCACCTAATATATCAACCTTCATTCATTTCCACCTAATGTAAACAAGTTAAAGCTAACTTCCAGATTT
>CAZYLG010000102.1:0-8180 GCA_964648565.1 uncultured Thermoplasmatales archaeon | reverse complement strand
CGGTGATTCATCCCCCACCTTTCGGAAGGGGACTTCTCACCTGAAAAAGTTAAAAGCCAGAACATCAACAAAATTCTCATCCGAACTCCTACTCACAAACATAGCACTAATCTCTTGTTTATCAGCATAATCAACTAATCGCCATGTTTTGACTGGCTGACCATATTGGTCAAACCTCTTCTTTGAAATGTGCTCATACACTTCAAAGGCATACGTTGGAGAATACACCAATAAATGAATATGAATATAGCCAGAAACATGAGCCTCATCAAAACGAGCAAACTGAACATCCTGACCGTAAAAATTCCTAAATCGTTTTTTAAATTTAATGACTTCCCTAGAACACTCTGAACCATTCCACTTTATCAGGTCGTCATCCCGATCTTTCCTAGGCTTATATGTTAATGTTAACATCAAAAAATGAGACCTATCATTCTCAACCAAAGGAAACTCTTCACCAAAGAGAACACCAAGATTCAAAAGGGAACGTATCTTTGCATCGTTTCGCTTCTGTTCAAAATAGGTCTTACTCCCTCGCTTTGATTGCTTACCATACAAATACTCCTTCTTCCCATTAGAACAGGATTTAGCAGAGTAACCCCAAGCCTCAAAAGAACGCCATTCCTTTAATCGCTCATGAGCCTCATAAACATCAATCTCTCCACTAAAAAATGAATCTCTTATTGACCTTGCAGTGAGGAACGACTGCAAATTATTAATATTCTCAACCATATTTTTAACTATAAATAAATAAATAAAAAACCACACATATATAACACTAATCCATATAAATATATATTTTATAATTATTTATCTATATCAATCAACAATGCAGGTATCACAAAGATAAATAAACAAAATAAAATAAAAGGATGCTCTCACGAACAACAAACCATCCTCTCAGATCACAGATTTGATTCACCTTCAGGGCTTCTCAGATAGCAAACCAATAGAACAAATTAATTTGGCTGGGTTGGTCACTCCACTACAATTTGGTCAAGCCAAAATGTTGTGGTCAGAAAAAATGTGCCACCCAGTCTGTAGGAGGGATAAGGAGGGTGTTATATTTCTTTAAACTATATTAGAGCATCGGGGGAACCCTTCGTTGTCCTTTGAAATGAATATAATAAAAAAATATTCTAACGGTGCCGAGGAGTTCCTTTTTAGTGGGGAACCCCTCGGACACCTTCAGAAATGAATAAAATTGTCATGTTGTCCAGTAAAAATAAAAGACGGCTTAAGGTGAATCAAAAGATTCACAAATTCACTATTATAGACTAAACAGAGGCTTAGACTGTTACCTTCCACTATTCGTTAATCGTTGAGATCGGTAATTCGTTCATCATTACAGTCCACAGTCACACTCCTCGAATTTTAAAAAGTGAATAAACCGTCGCAGCAGAACCATTTTACTAAAAGGTTCGTTAGATCACTCCAAAACAAACATTTCTACTCAAACGTTTAACCAAATAGAAGAACCGTCTCAACTTCTTCTAAACATCTTCATGTTTTGAACTCGCAAACAAGCCAAACCGGTAAAGATTTCTAATCAAGTCTTTAAGCAAACTAGGAACTTTTCAAATTTAAATTCCTAAAAACCAAAAACGCAATAACACAACAAACAAAAGATATACATCTTTATCCAGAAAAAAACAATTTTATGCAACAGTAACCAATTTTACGCAACAGTAACCAATATTATGAACTATTGATAACAAAACACATAAAGATTAAATAAAATATGAGCATATAAAACTATTTATGAACAAAAAAACCATATTTATAGATATATCGGAGAAACACAAACAACTATTAGACAACCTCTGCACAAAAGAACATAAAACAACAAACAACATGATAGAAACAATTATTGAAGAATACAACACACCAAACAGACGACAAAGAAAAACAAGCAAAGAATAAAGAGCAGAAACAAACCATAATAAAAGAAACAGAAAAATAGATATATGGGATTCCCTTTAAAAAGGGTTAATCCTGCAATAATCAAACCATTTTTATCAATTTGTCAGGAATTATATTAAAAAACTTAAAATACTTTCAGAAATAATATGGTATAACATACAATGAAACGCGATGAACTCTTAACCTACATCCGAGATCTGCTCAGCAACGCAGGATTCTACGTTTCAGACGTATATTCAATGCGACCAATCGGTTTTGACTTAGTCGCACGAAGAGACAACACCCTTCTTATCATTAAAACACTTACTAATATAAATGCATTATCAGAAGAAGTAGCAACTGAATTACAAAAACTCTCACAACTTCTGGATGGACACCCATTACTCATTGGTCTTCGAGCTGGAAATGGTTCATTGGAAGAAGAAGTGGTCTACGATCGATTTGGCATCCAATCAATCAGTCCTGAAACCCTCCGCCTCCATTTACTAGAAGGAATACCACTACAAGTTTATGCTGCACCCGGTGGATTCTACGTGAACATCAAAACAGAACAAGTAAGAAAAATGAGGCGAGATAAACAAATCAGTCTTGGATCATTTGCTCGCTCATTACATGTGTCAAGAAGAACCGTACGCATGTATGAAGATGGCATGAACGCAAGAGTTGATGTTGCATTTCGCATGGAAGAACTCTTCAAAACCCAAATCATCAAAGATATTCACATCCTTGGTAACATATCTAAAAATCATTCAGCATCTAAAAACGAAGCATTTACTTCCAACTCTAATCAATACGCTAGAGAACAAAAAGAAACAGTTTCAAAACCATTTCTTGATAAAATCTTTAATCTACTCAGAAACCAAGGATATACCATCATTCCAATGGGACGTTGTCCCTTTGAAGCTGTCAGCAAAGAACGAGAAAAAATATTACTGACCTGTGTACAACGATATGATAAAAAACTAAAACGAAAAGCTGAAATAGTCAGCAGCATCTCAAAAATAACTGAAAAAAGAGCGGTAATGATTACTGATAAAAAAGGAACTAAACAAAATATTTTTGGAACACCACTCATCATTCATGATGAACTACGAAAGATTCATGACCCTGAAGAACTTCTTGAACTCATTTTGGAACGAATTAGTTCGTAAAAAAACATTCAAACCTACCAAACTTTTATAAATAGGGTTCTCATTCCCGAGAACTACATTTCCATCATAACGTATGGAGACAACTTCAAAAAAACTGATGCAAGACTGATAACTATGGCAAATAAAGAGATTGTAAACGCAGTTGACCATGTAAAGGAAACTGCAAAAGAGAACAACCGAAACTTCAAACAAACAATTGATGTTGTCATTAATCTTAAAAATATTGACCTTAGCATTCCTAAAAATCGAATTGATGAAGATATCCTGCTTCCAAATGGGAGAGGATCCAAAGCAAAAATTGGATTATTTGCAAGTGGTCAATTAGCATTAGAATCAAAAGACATGGTTGATCTTCTTGTCAAACCTGAAGAACTTGAAGATCTTTCAGATGATAAAAAACAAACCAAAAAAATCGCAGATGAATATGATTTTTTCCTTGCTGAAGCACCACTCATGCCCACCATTGGTAAAACCCTTGGTACCGTGTTTGGTCCTCGAGGAAAAATGCCACGACCCGTTCCACCACAAGGAGATATCTCAGACACGGTCGAAAAACTTCGAAACACCGTGAAAATACGATCAAAAAGCAATACCACATTTCATGCAATCGCTGGAAACGAAGATATGGACAGTGAAGAAATAGCTGAAAACATTGAAACCATCATCAAACGAATAGAAGGTGTATTAGAACGAGGTCGAATGAACATCCGATCAGTTTATATTAAACCAACAATGGGACCATCTGAAAAAATACGATAATGAAAGGAAAAGGTGAAAAAAAACAATGGCTCATGTGGCACAATGGAAATACAAAGAAGTAGAAGAGATTACCTCTCTTCTGAAACAACATCCTGTCATTGGCATCGCTGAAATCGGAAGCATACCTGCTCCTCAAATGCAGCAAATGCGACAAAACCTTCGTGAACACATGATGATTCGATCATCAAAGAACACGTTGATTCACCGGGCAATCGATGATGCTGAAAAAGATGTAAAGGATATAAATGGCCTCAAAGAAATTATCGAAGGCCAAAGCGCAATTATCGCAACGGACATTAATCCTTTCAAATTACAATCACGAATGAATAAAACCCGAACAAAAGCACCAGCAAAAGGAGGCGAAACAGCTCCGGAAGATATTAAAGTTGAAGCTGGTGATACTCCATTTAAACCCGGTCCAATTGTTGGAGATTTACAAAAAGTTGGTATCCCTGCGGCTATTCAAGGTGGAAAAGTCGTCATAAAAAAAGATAAAGTACTTGTAAAAAAAGGCGATATTATTTCCCGGGATGTTGCTCAGATGCTTACTCGTCTTGAGATTCATCCATTAGAAATTGGGATTTCATTACAAGGTGTATTTGAAGAAGGTTTTCTCTTCAAACCGGATGTGCTTGACATCGATCTTGATTCTTATCATGATCAGTTCATGCAAGCCGCTGGGAAAGCATTCAATTTAGCAATCGAAACTGGATGGGTAACCAAAGAAACAATTACTCCATTAGTTTCTAAAGCACATCGAGATGCACTTTCCCTTGCTATTGAACAAGGTATCCTAACAAAGGATACTGCATCAGATATCCTAGCAAAAGCTCATCGATCGATGATGGCTATTGCATCAAAAGTTCAAAAAGACGGACTTGATGACGAGTTAAAAGAAATGACCTAAAAAGAATTTAGGAGGCTAGAAAGAAAATGGAATATATATACAGTGCAATGCTTCTTCATTCAGCAGGTAAAGAAATCACTGAAGCAAATGTCAAAAAGGTGCTTACTGCTGCCGGTGTCGATGTTGACGATGCACGAATCAAAGCGTTGACCGCTTCCCTTGATGGTGTAGACATTGAGGAAGCAATCAAAAATGCCGCAGCCGCACCAGTTGCCGCTGCTCCAGCAGCTTCAGGCGAAGCCTCTTCAGACGATAAAAAAGAAGAGAAGAAAGACGAAGAGGAAGAAGAGGAAGAAGAAGTTTCTGAAGAAGAAGCAGCTGAAGGACTCGGCGCATTATTCGGCTAAATACGATCCTATTCATTCCAAAATTATTTGGATTACCTGTCAACGGAGAAATACCGATTTCTCTTTCTCTAGTTTTGAGAAGAGAATATAACGTGGTGTTTTAACCGTTGTTTTTTTCCTTTTTTATTTACATTTTTTAATATGTTTTTGAGTATTCTCTATTTTAGATTTCATTTCTTAATAAAAAAATACTAATCAACAAAACTGGATCCAAGTTTAACTTGGGAAAACCATATTTTTACGTATATAAATAAAGAACAGAAGTGAGTTTATAAGTATCCACCAACACGAAGACTTGGATCTCCTAAAAGAATATATTCCTCAATGGTAAACATGTCTTTTTCAACATAATTCTGATAATCAGTTAAAGATGCCGAATGCATCTCACCAACTGTAACAGCTTCTTCATAGGCGTTAAAGAACCGAACATCTAAAAATCCTGCTCCACCATACACTCCATCTTTATCAACCGCGGTAAAAGCTGGTCTGGTTGCGCCAACAGAAGCAATGCCACCACCGTTTTCTTGTTTAAGAAACGCCCATGCAAAGCAAGGATAATACTCATCGGACCTATCAAAACCTAAAAAAATACGATACGCTCTTGCTATCAAATTATTATAATATGCCTCTAAATCAGCGATATTGAAATCAAGTTTAGTGGTAAGACACGCATCGAAGAACACGATTGGTGTTCGATGTTCATTGCTTAGTTTTTCTAAGAATGGTGTAAAATATAAAATCATATTACCATTTAAGATAGCATTTGGTCGATATGTTCCCCAGCCATGTTCAAATCCGTGGCCGGCATAACTAACAAATCCAACACCTTCTGAAATAGCTTGGTTAAAGTTTTTTGCATTAAGATTTCCTTTTGATGACCATAATTTGATTTGTTTGAAACCTGGTAATTGCTGACCTACCTTTGTATTTGTAATTTCTCCCTCAAACACATTAAATGATCCATAACATAATGGAAACGTGTCACCACCAGCAAGAAGAATTTGTTTAAACCATGTTTGATACGCCGTGATTTGTTCATAGGTTATAATCTTATCAATCACGATGTTTAATTCATCTGTTGTGCTACAGGGAATTCGTCCAATATGAACATCAGGATACAAATCAACATCATCAGGTATCTCAATGATATTACCGCGATCATTGTAGACAACCTCACCAAAAACATCATTATTGTTTGTATCCCATGAACTAAATTCATATGATGCATCATAAACATCGGAGTAATAAAGATCGGTGAGAATACCAGAGCCATGATATGGACCCCAGGGATAAGCATCAGTTTGTCGTATAGGTAGTTGGGTTATATCTCCAATAAGAAGTACGTATTCTGTGTCAAAGTTTTCAATTGCATGTTTCACAAAATATTTGATTTTCTCAGGATTGTCTCGTCCTTGAAACTGATCATAAATTTCAGATGTGGTTTTAACCAGTGGATTTAGATCATATTTGCTTTTATGATTGACTAGTGGGTTTAATGTTTGCTCATATTCATCTGCGGTAATAATCACCAGTTTGTGAGATTCCACGTTTTCATTTGATAAAATTGATGATTGGGGTAGTTTGTATTCAAAATTGATATTAAAATTTGTTGCGTATGTAATGGAGTTTTCTAATGGATGATATTGTATTGGGTTTAGTGTTATTGTTAAGTGAACAACATGTTCCCCTGAAGAAGTGATTCCAGCACCGGTTTGTGTTGTAAACCATGTTTCTGGGTACGTTTCGAGCGTATATGGATCATTGTTTTTTCCGGTAGTTATCTGTTTGTTACCATTAATAGATTGAAATGTGGGTAATTGCTGTATTGGTTGTAGTAGTGGTTTTGTTTTTGTTGAAGTGGGAGTACAGGATATTTGATCAATACTTGTTCCCGGTGGAAATGTGAATGTTTTTTTAATTACAGGGATTTTTGGTGCATCTGGAGATATCAGAAATGAATCTGCCTCATTAATTGTAATTGTGGTTTGAGATTCTTCAATTGAAATTATTGGTTTGGAAACAATTATTTGATTTGAAAAGGTAGTTTTCTGAGAGCTTGTTGAGTTGTTTGTTGGTATTATAGCTAGTGAGATTGTTGATGTTAACAGTAATAATATTAATACGAAAAAGGTAGAACATATTGGTTTTTTTAAATTCATCTTTATTTGCCCCCAGATAATTATGTATATTACTAATTACTTTTAAGGGAGTAATATCTATATAAATATTTTCATTAAAATTATGTTGTGTAGAGTAAGAAAATTATTTGGAATCGGTTTTTTAACAAGTTTTATCCCTCTTTAGTGAATTTTTTCAGATCATGATTTTTCTGTCAAGTTGAGTTACTTGGTTAACGGTCGGTTGGAGTTAGTTAATTTTATATTAAAAGTGATATGATGTAAGTGATTTAGAAATATTGCTATGCAAAAATAAAGATATTTTATCATGTTTAAAATACTAAATATCTTTTATAATATCATTTGTGTTAATGTAAATTATATCAATATTGATATTTGATAAGTATTGATCTATGCATATGCATCTAATAATGCAGGTGTACTTTTTGTAATAGGTGAGTTAATTCTTTTTCATATGTCAATCAAAAATAGTTTTTTTATCAAAAATGTTAATTGATTCTTATGATTGGATGACTAATTAAATAACAAATAAGGTAAAAAAATTATTTCACTTAAATAACTTCCTGAGTTGTTAATTGATTTTTTAAAAACTAGTATTTGTTTTACGTTTCGAAACCATTTCACTATTGTTATCGACAGGTTTTAGATAAGTTTAAACAAAACGTTCTCAATAGAAAAAGGGCAATAGGATGCCTTGGTTGGTGATCGACATAAACCTTGATAAAGGCGTTTACAAAAAAATTGAAAAAAAGATAAAAAATAATAGACTTCTAAAAAAACTAAAAAAAAGGGGTAAAATTAATGAGAAGGCAATAAAAGTATTAACATGATTTATCTTTCAATTGACTACCAAGAAACCGAGCACGTTGGGCAACAATACTCATCTTTGCAATCATTTTGATTTCCATTGCTTCTTCTTTGTTTGATACTTGTCCAACGATTATCATACATATCA
>CAZYLG010000101.1:0-8227 GCA_964648565.1 uncultured Thermoplasmatales archaeon | reverse complement strand
AGAAGTTTCTGAATGAATGTATTATGATCTATCACTGTTTTACATTAATTTTTTTTAATTTTACCATCCATTATATTCAACGGAGAATGATGCAGAAGATATTTCTTCAGGTTTTGGTTTCTTTTTCCGTAATTCTTTTAACCGAATGGTTTCAACTAATTGATCTTGTTGTTCTAAAAGATGTTTTAACCCCGGAATATGACCATCACCAACGATTGCAACGATTTCTTCATACTGCTTATGAGATTTTATGATTTGATTTGCCATGTGCTGATTTCGTTCATCAAGTAACACGCGTTTAATAGTAGGAAATTTATCACCAACTTGTTCTAAATATGATTCCAAATTGGTTTCAATCTTATTTATTTCCTCATCAACTTTTTGTTTACTTACAAACATACTACCAAATGATGAAATAAGAAGCCGTAATTTTTCAGTAAAACTCATTTCCCTTAGCATCCGAGCAAACATCTGATCTGCGGCAACATCAATAAAAGCGATAGGTCGTTGATGATCATGAGCGAATTGAATACCAGTTAGCATTTCATCCCCAGCTTGTACGCCGTATTGTTTTGCCATTGACTCCTGAAATTTTCCTAAAAGCCGATAGAGCACTGATGCATTCTTATTTTCTTTTACATTCACATTTCCGTTTTTTCGTTGCATTAATGCTACATATCGTTTTTCATCAAGTTCCACACAAATAAGATCAGGTTGTTTTCTATCGAGGATTTCTAGGATTTGATTACGTAAATCAAACACATGACCGGTACCAATCAATGTTATCATAGGATTTCAGTTAGTACCGGTAATGATCAGGTTTAAATGGTCCATTAACAGGTACCCCAATGTATTCAGCTTGTTCTTTTGTAAGTTTTGTAAGTTTCACCCCAAGTTTTTCAAGATGTAATCGAGCAACCTCTTCATCCAAATCCTTTGGAAGCATGTATACATCGAGATCATGGTCTTTATTCCACAATTCTATTTGAGCAAGGCACTGATTCGTAAATGAATTACTCATCACAAAACTAGGGTGACCTGTTGCATTTCCAAGATTTACTAATCGACCACGGGAAAGCATGATGATACTATGATTGTCTGGGAAGATGAATCGGTCTACTTGTGGTTTGATGTTTTCTTCTTTGAGCCCTGGATATTTTTCTAGTTTTTCAACTTGGATTTCATTATCGAAATGACCAATGTTACAAACGATTGCTCCATCCTTCATTTTTTCCATGTGCTCCACTCTGATCACATCCCGGTTACCTGTTGCTGTTACAAAGATATCAGCATAATCAAGGGTTTCCTCAAGGGTTACCACTTCATAGCCTTCCATGGATGCTTGCAATGCACAAATCGGATCGATTTCAGTGATTAGTACGCGGGCACCAAATCCTTTCATACTTTGCGCACAACCTTTTCCAACATCACCGTATCCACAGACTACTACGATTTTTCCAGCAACCATCACATCAGTTCCTCTTTTGATTCCATCAGCAAGGCTTTCCCGGCAGCCATATAAATTATCGAACTTGGATTTTGTGACTGAATCATTTACGTTAAATGCAGGAAATAACAGAGAATTGTCTTCCACCATTTGATACAACCGATGTACACCAGTTGTTGTTTCTTCACTAGTGCCTTTGATTTCTTTAACGGCATCATGCCAGCGATGCGGGTTTTCTTCATACACTTTTCTAAGCATATGCATCAGTTCACGGAAGTCTTCAGGTGAATCACTATAATCCTTTTCAAGAAGTTCAGGGTGTTCTTCAACTTCATATCCTTTATGAACCATAAGGGTTGCATCGCCACCATCATCAACGATTAAATTCGGTCCTTTCCCATCACCAAAATCAAGTGCTTTCTGTGTGCACCACCAGTAATCCTTTAGTGTCTCCCCTTTCCACGCAAAAACTGGTGTTCCCTCATCAGCGATTGCAGCAGCGGCATGATCTTGTGTAGAGTAAATATTGCAGCTTGCCCACCGTACCTCTGCACCAAGTTTTTTTAAGGTTTGAATCAGCACTGCGGTTTGAATGGTCATATGTAAACTACCGGTTACTCTTGCACCAGCAAGTGGTTTTTCTGGACCATATTTTTCTTGTACGGCCATAAGACCTGGCATTTCAGTTTCAGCAATCCGAATTTCTTTTCGTCCGTAATCAGCAAGATTGATATCTTTTATTTTATATTGATCTGTTTCCATAACTTCTAAGGTCATTTTTTCGTTTTCCCCTTTTCATTTTTTTGTTTTAAAATCATTTTTGCATCAACAACACAATAACTATCTTCATAAATGAACACTGGATTTAAATCCATTTGATCAACCACATCAATTAATTCATTTCCTAATTCTGAAACTTTTAATAATAAATCAATGACTTGTTTTTTATCAGCTTTAATGTTTCGAAAGCCTTCGAGTAATTTTTTTCCTTTGACTTCTTCAAGCATTTCTTGAGCATCATATTCATCAATTGGGATAACTCGAAATGAAACATCCTGGTAGACCTCAGTGTAAATACCTCCAACACCGACCATAATTGATAACCCAAAGGTTGGATCTTGGATCAGGCCAATGATTACTTCAACACCTGAATCCACCATGTGATCAATTAAAAGATTTTCATCTGGGAATTTTTCATGGAATCTTTTTACTTCTTTTTGTAATTCTTTCATTGAAGTAATATTAAGTTTTACTCCGTCTACATCAGTTTTATGTAGAATCGAACTACTACAGACCTTAAGAGCGACTGGAAAATCAAAAGGTAATTCATTCACTGATTCATCTTTTTTAAGCAGTACGTAATCAGTGGTCTTAATCTTATACGCTTTAAGTAAATCTTTTACTTCGTTTTCTGCTAAATTCTCCTTATTTTTAATTAGAGTTTTTATGTTTTGTTTCATACGATTTAGTCCTTTTTTCGATTGTCAATAACACGTTTTGCTTTTAAACCCTGTTGAATGATGGTATTGGGTGGTAATACTTCTACTTGCGGGGTGAACACGATAACACTTTTAATTGCGCTTTGCAAGTTATCCTCAAGTTCTTTTGTTTCTACTTGACTAAGTTGCTGTTTGCTTTCCACTTCAACTTTTACTTGATCAATATCATTTTCCGTGTACAGTTTCATATGCCAGTTACCACCCACTAAAGGATTTTTCATAAGAGCTGATTCGATTTGTCCTGGGTACATATTGGTCCCTCGCACAATGATCATATCATCACTTCGCCCTTTAATAGTGGAGTGTTTCACATGTGTTCGACCACATTCACACGTTGTTTGATCATAAAGTTTTGCAATGTCTCTAGTTCGATACCTGATGATCGGCATCCCTGTTTTGGTAAGCGTGGTAATTACCATCTCACCTTCTTCCTCTGTTTCAACTGGTTCAAGTGTTATGGGATCAATGATTTCAACAAGGAAATGATCCTCCCATAAATGTAATCCATCATGTTGATCACAATCCGTTGACACACCAGGTCCACACATTTCAGTTAAGCCATAAATATCATGCACATCCATTTCCCAAGTATCTATAATCCTTTTTTTAAGACCTGGAGAAAACATTTCCGCACCAAATAATCCGTTTCTTACAGATAATTTAGCTGGATCTAAGCCGATTTGTTTTGCGACTTGTCCAAGGCGAACCACATACGATGCCACACCTGAAATAAAAGTGGTATTATAGTAATCCATGAGTTTTAATTGTCGTTCAGATTGTCCTTTACCGGAAGGAATGACCAGTGCTCCTACTTTTTGGGCCCCATAATGAAAGCCGAATGCTCCAGTAAAGGTTCCATAAGGTATTGGATTCTGAAACACATCTTTTTTGGAAAGACCAGACATGGTAAGACACCGGGCCATAACTTCAGACCATACCTCTAAATCATTATTCGTGTAACAGGCAGTGACCGGAACGCCAGTTGTTCCTGAAGAAGCATGTAATTCCACGCAATCATCTACGGAAGTGCACAGCATGCCAAAAGGCATGTTATCTCGTAGATCATCTTTTGTAGTAAATGGTAGTTTTTGCACATCATCTAATGTTTTAATATCATCAGGGGTGATGTTTAGTTCTTTGAATTTTTTTTGATAAAATGGAACTGAATCATACACTCGTTTCACGGTTTCTTTTAATCGTTTTAACTGAAGATTTTTTAACTGTTTTCGAGGCATAGTTTCCATTTTTTTATTAAACATTAAATCCATCTAAGGTCAAGTCTCCTTGCAGGGGGAAAATACAGTTCTTGTTTTTAAGTGTGGCGACAATAAAACTGTTGCTTTCTTTTGTTTTTTTCATTCTTTTTACCATAATACTAAAAATGTAGAAAGCGTTTCCCTCTGTTTGCTGACAAAAGATTTAAATAAAGAACCCACCTTCCTACTCCTCCACATTATTATTACGATTAATAACCTATATTGGTGTTAAATTATGTCAAAAAGCGTGTATCAATACATTCGAGATCAATGGAAACAACCTGATACTTCATATCTTGCACCACAACAGCAACGTATGATTCAATGGCGACGAGAAAAAAACTTTCTTCGTTTAGACCGTCCGCTTCGTTTAGACCGTGCTCGGTCACTTGGCTATAAAGCCAAACAGGGATATGTTATGGTTCGTGGTCGTGTGCGTCGTGGTAGTCTTCGCAAACGAACGCTTAAAGCTGGTCGTAAACCATCTAAACATGGTATCAAAAAGATTACGATGGCGAAAAATACGCAGCGTATGGCTGAAGAACGTGCATCAAAACATTATCCAAATCTAGAAGTGTTAAACTCATACTGGGTCGGTGCTGATGGTCGTTTTCATTATTATGAAATTATTATGGTTGACCCGCATCATCCAGTGATCAAAAGTGATTCAAAGATCAACTGGATTTGTGAACCAAAACAGAAACGGCGAGTGCTTCGTGGGAAAACAAGCGCTGGAAGAAAAGGCCGAGGGCTTCGAAAGAAAGGTAAAGGCGCTGAAAAAGTTCGACCGAGTATTCGTGCTAAAAACGGTTTGGGAAAATAATATTTCCCACTATTTTCAATTTTTTTTATCCTCCAATTTTTAGTTTTTCAGCAAATCCTTGCATATCCATAAATCCATGACCACTTACATTGAAAAGAATTGTTTTTCTTTCACCGGTTTTTTTACATTTTTTTGCTTCATCGATTGCTGCTGCGATACTATATGCTGATTCTGGCGCTGGCAGGAATCCTTCGGTTTGAATGAATAATTTTGCTTTGTTAAACACGTATTCTTCATCAGATGGATAAATAATAGTATCAATGAGGCCCGCGTGTCGAAGGGCACTAATGATTGGAGCTGCGGCATGATATCTGAGTCCATCGGCTTTGATTGGTTTAAAACTTGTTTTATGGCCTAAGCTACACATTTTTAATAGTGGTGTTTGTTCTGCGTAATCTCCAAAATCATAGCAGTATTCACCAGTGAGATTTGGTGCGACTTCACTTTGCGTTGCAATGAACGTTGTGCTGGTTTGTTTTTTAATTCTATCATGTAAAAAAGGAATGGCTAATCCACCAAAGTTACTGCCTCCGCCAAGACAGGAAATAACCGTGTCAGGATACGCATTAACTTGTTGTAATTGTTTTTTTGTTTCCAATCCAATAATGGTTTGATGAAGTAACACATGATTGAGTACTGAGCCAAGACTATACGCAGCAGTAGGGTCGTTTGCTGCATCTTGTACTGCTTCAGCAATTGCAATACCAAGAGATCCATGATGATTCGGATTTTGCTTCAAAAGTTTCTTTCCAATATTTGTTCGATTACTTGGTGAATTATACACGGTTGCACCAAGCAGTTGCATGAATTGTCGCCGGTCTGGTTTCCAATCGGCGACGGCTTTTACCCAGTACACGGTTAAATTCATTTTGAGTAGACTACAAGCATAAGCTAAAGCGGTTCCCCATTGACCAGCTCCAGTTTCAGTTGTCATTCGTTTGATTCCTTGTTGTTTAGCATAATAGACTTGAGGGATTGCAGTGTTTACTTTATGACTTCCTGTGGGACTATAAAATTCACTTTTGTAATAGAGTTTAGCTGGTGTATTGAGAAGGTTTTCTAATCGTTTTGCTCGATACAACGGACGGGGTCTTCCAGATTGAATGTAGAGTTCTTGTACTGCTGGGGGAATTGGGATGAATCGGTCTGTTGCTCCTTCTTGGGCAAGAACTCCTTTGCTGAAAATGTTTGGTAGATTTTGTAATCTGGAAGGACCATCTGTTGGATCTTTTGGAGGAGGCATGGGGGTTGGAAGGTCTGGAAGGATGTTATACCATTTTTTTGGAAGTTCGTCTGGATGAAGTGTTATTTTTGTTTGAGTCATTTTTATCACTATCTTTTTATTATAATTTTCATCCTATATAAATATTGTCAAAAACGTACTATAACGTACAAAAATGTGTAATGTAGTTATTTTAAAACCTATGAAGAACACTTTTAAATAGGATAAAACTGCTTTTAACTCTGATACAATATGTGGAATTACATTGCCCCGTATTTCAAACAGTATCCAAAACAAAAAAAAATCGCCCAAAAAATGCTTGAATACGGATTATCAATACGCAACAATCACATAACCTGCGGACCAATAGACCTATCGGATACCAAAATCGCACGAGCTCTCAACGTCGACCGAAGAGCAATAAAAGCAACCATCAACACCATAAACAAACACCAAAAACTCAAAAAAATCTTCAGCAAACTACAACCAACCTGTCATCTAAAAAACATGGCACCAGAGATGGGATGGGACGTGCTTGAAATCATTCCAACCAATGCCAGCAAACCCGGAATATTAGCACAAATCGCAACCATTATCGCTAATGAAAATATCAATATCAGACAAGCAATTGTCGACGACATCGAAATCACCGAAGAACCACATCTTTTCGTCGTAACAGAAACAAAAATACCACCAGAAATCATACCAAAAATAAGAAACATTCCAAGTATCAAATCAGTGCTTCTCTCCTAAAAAAATAAAGTAAAAAGTAGAAAAAAAGAATGAAAAATCACATATTTTACTTCCGTTTTCTCCACACCGGTCCATCACTCGTATCCTGAATCTCAAAACCAAGACACTCAATCTCATCACGAATACTATCAGCAACATCCCATTCTTTATTCTGCCGAGCCTGTTCACGTTTTTCAAGTAAACTATCTAACAATTCCTCCAAAGAATCCGGCACACACTCATCATCAACATATTTTGAAAATACCTCTTTTACCGCATCAAGAGTTTCCTTGCTTTCCTCCACATACTCATCCTGAAACAAAGAAAGAACATAACCTGTTTTTTTCAACGAATCCAGTGCAAACCGACACACTTCAGGATTAGGATTTGAATGATCCTGCAAATACTTATTCACTTTCGAACTAAACGAAAACAACGAAGCAACGGCTTCAGGAGTATTAAAATCATCATCCATCGCATTCTCAAAAGAATTCAAGAAATCATCAACAATCCCATGTAATTCAGCATCCACATCGTTCAACGAATCCGTATCAATCACACAACTTTTTTCAGTTGAAAGATTCTCAAGTTGATCCTTAAACCGATACAACCTATTCACACCTTTCTCAGCATCAACCAGTGCTTGCTCATTAAAATCAGGAGGTCTACGATAATGCGTTTTCGCAAAGAAAAACCGAATCACTTCACCAGGCCAATCCTTCAAGATATCCCGGATATTAATCATATTTCCAAGGGATTTACTCATCTTCTCTCCATCAACCGTGAGCAATCCACAATGCATCCAAAACCTGGCAAACTCTTTACCAGTTGCAGCTTCAGCTTGAGCGATCTCATTTTCATGATGTGGAAATTGTAAATCCATTCCCCCTCCATGAATATCAAAAGGAAGACCCAAAAACTTACTACTCATTACAGAACACTCAATATGCCAACCAGGACGCCCATCACCCCAAGGACTCTTCCAAGACGGTTCACCTGGCTTTGCTTGTTTCCATAATGTAAAATCAAGTGGACTCTGCTTTTTTTCACCAGGTTCAATACGAGCACCACTCATCAAATCATCAATCTTTTGACCAGATAATTTTCCATAATCAGAGAATTTTTCAACAGAAAAGTATACATCACCATCAGCCTCATACCCAAATCCACGGTCAATGATCTGTTCAATCATTTCAATCATATCATCAATTGTTTCAGAAGCCTTTGGATACTTATCCGCCCGATGAA
>CAZYLG010000100.1:0-8257 GCA_964648565.1 uncultured Thermoplasmatales archaeon | reverse complement strand
CAACGGTAGCAACGAGTGATAATACCTATGACCGAATCATTATCAATGAGGAAACGGAGAACAATCTCATATCATTCGGTGTGATGGATGAGGTGAACAGCGAGCAGAGTGACCATTATCTGGTGTATTGTTTTTTTATTAACGAACAAGTATAACACAACACAAAGTGAAGGGAAATTGTATCCAGCAAAATAGAATATATCAAGTTTTATTTTTTAAAAAATCGATTGATTCATTAAGACCATTCGTATTCATTTCACGTTAAAGATAAAGGGGTGTAGGCACGTGGAATCACTTGGTCAGAAGTTACGACGATTAAATGAAACTATAAAGAAATACCAACCTAAAAAAAGAAAATGATATGTACAATCCATGGTGGAATTGAAAGGTCTAGTATCATCTGAGATGATTACGAGTTTTTGTTACTTAATATGGATATTATTTTCTACCCTATTTTTTAACACAAATATTTTATGAAACAATTGAATTACATACACTGTTACTAGGGAGGACATATGAAACCTGAAGAGGAAGCACGTCAAAAAATCGACCAGTTACTTAAACAAGCTGGCTGGGTCATTCAAGATATTGAAGAGTTGAACCTGGGTGCTTCCTTAGGTGTTGCTGTTCGTGAATATTCCTTATCAACAGGTGCAGCAGATTATCTTCTTTTTGTAGATAGGCAACCCGTAGGTGCTATTGAAGCAAAACCCGTTGGCACAACATTAAGTGGTGTATCAGAGCAATCACAAAAATACATTGAAGGAATCAAAGAACATTTTTCAAATGCAGAGAAACCACCTGCTTTTGCGTATGAAAGCACAGGTATCATTACAATGTTCCGTAACCTTCGGGACCCGTATCCTCGTTCTCGAAAAGTATTTGCTTTTCACAAACCAGAAACATTGAATAAATGGTTCAATCAAGAGAAAACCCTCCGTACAAGATTAAGGGAAATGCCACCTTTAATCACTACTGGTTTACGTGATTGTCAAAAAGAAGCCATAGAAAATCTTGAAGAATCATTGCGTGAAGCAAAACCGAGAGCGCTTATTCAAATGGCGACTGGTTCAGGAAAAACGTTCATGGCAGTGAGTTCCGTTTATCGATTGATTAAATTTGCCAATGCCAAAAGAGTTTTATTTTTAGTTGATAGAAATAATCTTGGAAAACAGACACAGAAAGAATTTGAACAGTACATTACTCCTGATGATGGTAGAAAGTTTTCAGAACTGTACAACATTCAACATTTACAATCAAACACGTTTGACCCTGTTAGCCGAGTATGTATAACAACGATTCAACGATTATATTCAATGTTGAAAGGTGAACCAGACGAAGAATTTGATTCTGAGGATGAAGAACAATCATTGTTTGATACCTCAATAGAACAAGAAGAAAGAACAGTGTACTATAATCCTCAAATTCCCATTGAATCATTTGATTTTATTATCACAGATGAGTGTCATCGTTCCATTTACAATCTCTGGAGGCAGGTGTTGGAGTACTTTGATGCATTTATCATTGGATTGACTGCTACTCCTGCAAAACAGACACTCGGCTTCTTCCATCAAAATCTTATCATGGAGTACAATCATGACCGAGCCGTTGCTGATGGTGTTAATGTGGGTTATGAAGTGTATCGGATTAACACTAAGATTAGTGAGGAGGGAAGTAAGGTTGATGCGGGTTTTTATGTTGATAAACGAGATAAGTTAACTAGACAGCTACGCTGGCAACTTCTTGATGAAGAGGTAGAATATCGGGCAAAAGATTTGGATAGAAGTGTTGTTTCAAAGAATCAGATAAGGACGATTATTAGAACATTCAAGGATGCGTTATTCACGGAGATTTTTCCGGGTAGAGAAAAGGTTCCAAAAACCTTGGTTTTTGCTAAGAATGATTCGCATGCTGATGATATCGTGCACATAATCAGAGAAGAATTTGGAAAGGGAAATGATTTCTGTAAGAAGATAACATATAAAACAACTGGAGATTCTCCTGAAAACTTGATTAAATCATTTCGTAATTCATTCGACCCACGAATTGCTGTTACGGTTGATATGGTTTCAACAGGTACAGATATCAAACCAATTGAGTGTATTTTGTTTATGAGGGATGTGAAATCCCGTGTTTATTTTGAACAGATGAAAGGAAGAGGTACACGGACGATTTCTGAAACGGATTTGAAAGGTGTTACTCCTGATGCGAATTATAAAACTCATTTTGTGATTGTTGATGCAGTTGGAGTCTGTGAAAATGATAAAACTGATTCACGGCCACTTGAACGAAAGAGAAGTGTGAGTTTTGATAAATTACTTGAATCTGTTGCTTCAGGCATTCATGATGATGATTCACTTTCATCACTTGCTGATAGATTATCCAGATTGGATAAGAAACTTGATGTAGATAAGAAAAAAGAAATTGAAGCAGCATCAGATGGTAAATCTCTTCGGGAGATTACAAATGATTTATTGGATGCTATTGACCCAGATAAACAGATTGAGAAAGCCGAGAAGTTGTTTAACACTGATTCACCAACTGATGAACAGGTTAAGCAAGCAAAGAAGAAACTAACTGATGAAGCATGCAGGGTCTTTGATAAACCAAAGTTTAGAAACACGCTTCAGGATGTGAAAAGATGTACAGAACAACTTATTGATATTATTAGTCAAGATGAGGTTACATTCCGAGGATTTGATGCAAAGTCAAAGGAAAAAGCTCAGGCAGTGGTTAAGGATTTCCAGCAGTTCATTGAAGATAATAAGGATGAACTTGATGCGCTGGAGATTATTTATAATCAACCATACGCTCAAAGACAACTTACTTACGAACAAATAAAGAAACTGGCTGATGCTATTAAAAAACCACCTCACAACTTAACTCCAGAAGTCATTTGGAAAGCATATGAACAATTGGAAAAATCTAAAGTGAAAGGAGCTGGTCCACAGAAACTGTTGACCAACATTATTTCGCTTGTTCGTTTTGCAACAGAGCATGAGGATACTCTTGAGCCATTTCCTGAGGTAGTTGATAGGAGATTTGAGCAATGGGTTGAAGAGCAGGAAGCTAGTGGAACTGAGTTTACCGCTGAACAATTGGAATGGCTAGAAATGATTAAGAATCATATTGCTTCATCAGTACGTATCAGTAAGGAAGATTTTGAAAACACTCCTTTTTATCAGAAAGGTGGTTTGGTGAAGTTTTACAATTTATTTGGTGAAAAGACAGAGATAATATTAAATGAACTTAACAATCGGTTAACGAGTACCTAAGTAGAGTGTTACGATGGCATTGTCAATACCTGTTCCAGAACTAGTAAAAAAGTCTAGAGACCCCTTATTAAAAAAACATCCTTCATGGAAAAGAATACCTTTAGATAAAATTGCAGAAGTCACAAATGGATTTGCATTTCCTTCTTCAAATTTTAGTAAAGAAAAGGGGTTTCCACTATTACGCATTAGAGATATCAAAAAACATAAAACTGAATGTTTTTATGATGGAGATTTTGACCCAACATACATTGTTAAGAAGGGTGATTTAGTAGTTGGTATGGATGGTGATTTCAATTCAACAAGGTGGAAGGGAGAACCTGCTTTATTAAATCAACGAGTTTGTAGAGTTAGGGTGAACTCGGAGATATATGATGAAAAATTTTTGCACTATGTTTTACCCGCATATTTAAATGCAATAAATCGAAAAACGTCTTCAGTTACAGTTAAGCATTTGTCATCAAAATCTATTAAACAGATACCTTTACCACTTCCCCCCATTAATGAACAAAAACGAATCGTTGAAAAGATAGATGAATCTTTTACGAAACTTGAATCAAGTATTTCAAATATAAATTCTTTAATAAATCAACTTGAAATATTTGAAAAATCATTTTTAAAAAGTGCAATTGATGGAATACTAACAGATAAATGGAGAAAGAAACGACCGACCCTAAAGAATATCAATAAGATAAATTCCAAGTTAGATAATCCTAATTTAGCTGAACTACCTGAAGGATGGCAGTGGGTATACTTATCGGAAATCGGAGAATTGAATAGAGGGAAATCAAAACATAGACCAAGGAATGACCCTATACTTTATGGCGGAAATTATCCTTTTATTCAAACTGGAGATATTAGAAAAGCAAATAATGAGATAAAAAAATATTCACAAACATATAATGAAGCAGGATTGAAACAAAGTAAGTTGTGGGAAAAAGATACGTTGTGTATTACTATTGCTGCAAACATAGCTGAAACTGCTATTCTCAAAATTAAAGCATGTTTTCCAGACAGCATAGTTGGTTTCAGACCAGAAAAGAGTGTGTGTGATGTCAATTTTATTCACTACTTTTTCAAAACAATAAAAGAGGAATTAAATTACTATGCTCCTGCTACAGCACAAAAAAATATTAATTTGGGTGTTTTAAGAAAAGTTATGGTGCCTCTACCTCATTTAAATGAACAACATATAATAGTTGATAAAATAGAAAATGTTCTTTCAATTTTGAATAATATTAATAGAAATATCACTTCAATCTATGTATATCAAAGTAAAAACTTTAAATTTTCAATTCTTAAAAAGGCATTTGAAGGTAGTCTTGTCTCACAAGACCCATCAGATGAACCAGCCGATGAATTATTAAAACGGATAAAAACTGAAAAAGGAAAACAGAAACAAATGAGGTTAAGTTAATATGAACAATTCAGCAACCATAGTCCAACGAGTTTGGAATTATTGCCATGTGTTACGTGACGAAGGAGTAAGTTATGGTGACTACGTCGAGCAACTAACATATCTCTTGTTTTTAAAGATGGCTGATGAGAAAACCAAACCACCATTCAATAAAGCATCAGATATACCTAAAGGATACGATTGGCAGAGCCTGAAAGAAAAAGATGGTGATGCCCTTGAAGTTCACTATCGACATATTTTAGAAACTCTAGGTAAGGAATCAGGTATGCTGGGCATGATTTTCCGTAAATCCCAAAATAAGATTCAGGACCCAGCAAAACTCAAACGACTTATCGAAACCATTGATAGTGAAACCTGGCTGGGAATGAATGTTGATGTGAAAGGTGATATCTATGAAGGATTACTTCAAAAGAATGCTGAGGATGTGAAAGGTGGAGCAGGTCAATATTTCACCCCAAGACCTTTGATTAATGCTATGGTGGAAGCAACAAAACCAACTCCCGATATTACTTTTTGTGACCCTGCCTGTGGTACTGGTGGTTTCATTCTTTCAGTGCATGATTACATATCAGAAAATTATAATCTTGATAAAGAACAAAAGGACCATCTTCGTGAGGATATGTTCAAAGGGATTGATATCGTTGATGGAGTAGCTCGCTTATGTGCAATGAATCTGTACCTTCACGGAATCGGAGGAGAGGATTGCCCTATTGATGTGAGAGATAGTCTTGCTTCCGACCCTGGCGATAGATTTCAAATGATACTTACCAATCCACCATTCGGCAAAAAAAGTAGTACCACTATCATCAATGATGAGGGTAAAATGGACAAGCAAACAGCTACTTATGTTAGGGATGATTTTTGGGCATCAACATCAAACAAACAACTCAATTTCTTACAACATGTGAAGACGTTGCTGGAAATCAATGGTCAAGCAGGGATTGTAGTACCTGACAATGTATTGTTCGAAGGTGGTGCAGGTGAAACGGTCAGAAGAAAACTCTTACATGAATGTGATGTTCATACCTTGCTCAGACTACCAACTGGGATTTTTTATGCTCATGGAGTAAAAGCAAATGTGTTGTTTTTTGATAGGAAACCAGCAAGTGAAGAACCTTGGACAAAAGAACTGTGGATTTATGATTTAAGAACAAACAAGCATTTTACGTTGAAACAAAACCCGTTAACCTTTGATGATTTGAAGGATTTCATTAAGTGTTACAATCCAAAAAATCGACATGAGCGTAAAGAAACGGAACGGTTTAAGAAATTCACGTACGATGAATTGATGGAACGAGACAAAGTAAACCTTGATATTTTTTGGTTGAGAGATGAAAGCCTTGAAGACCTAGATAACTTACCTGAACCTGAGGTAATCGCTTCTGAGATTGCTGAGAACTTGGAATCAGCATTGGAACAGTTTAATGATATTGTGGAAAGCTTGCAAACAAGATGAACAGATACCTTTTTTAGATATCATTCAGTTGTTTGGTTCATGTTACTTAAGGCTTCAATATCCTATTTTTCACCTGTAATTCATCTCATTGAGGTGGAACTCAGCGATGATGGATATAGATACTATGTACCTAGTGGAAAAGCATTCTGTGGTCAAAGAATGAACAACCCAAGAGAATTTTGGACTGCAGAGGAACTGGCAGCAGATGAGGTTGATTGTAAACGTTGCCTTAAAAAGATGAAAAAGAACAATCTTAAAAATGAGGATATTCCAAACGATATCAAAAAAAGATAAAGATTAGACCTGTTGGATGATGGTCTCCCATACTTGTTCCAACCGATTAAGGATTAGTTGGAGCACGCTGATTGTTTGTTCTGGTCGCAACAGAAATGCAAGGAAAACAACAAGAGCAATCAAGCCGATAAGTAACCCTGTTCGTGTTCTTCTTTCATTGACGTTGCCCTGGGTGGTTTGTGGTGGGTAAACATTGTAGACCACGTTTGGAGCTGGTGATTGTTGATTAAATCGATTGATTGGTTTTTGTTGGTACTGATGTGTTTGATATTGTGGCGTACGTCTTTGACGGGACCGTAGAAGGTCTTCTCTGAACTTTGCCCAACCCCTACTCGGATTCGCTAATCTCATTTTTTCTCCTATCGATATGAAATATTTGAAGTCAGATATAAAAGACCGTAATAACAGCGATGACCATTCACACGGCAGATTTCTATATAGATAACAAAAGGAGTGTACTGATTAAAGATATGCCATTTAATTAAAAGAGGGTTTCAAGTGTACTAATCAGTACACCATGAATAAAATATGGTACCTTGTTTTTATGAAAAGAACTAGGATTCCCGTGACCGTTAAAAGAGAGAGCACTGTATGCTACGTTTCAGTTTGTTGATTAAGATATCCTCGATTGCCTTACCAGTGCTCATCTATTTCTACCTCTTGTAAAAATTGCTTCTTTAAATCTTTAACTTTCCTCAAGTTCTCATTCACTCTTTTAGTAAATTCAGGGGTGTGTTTCAAAGCACCGTTCTTACACATAACCATATCCTTTGATAAATCACCGCTATGATGGGTTACTTCGTGAACGAGAGTTCTCCATGTATGTGGTGGTAAGGGTTCATCTTCTCTAAAAATTTTGGTGTGGAATGTGATGTTTGGTTTAGTTGGGTCCCAATCACTAACTGTATGATATGGATACCACTTTGGAGGGCGATATAATGCTCTATAATCCCACATCTCTTCAAAAAACACCTGCACATCAGAATTATATAATCTATCCATAACCAGTTTGGTATACTTTTCAATGATGATTTGATTACCTTTCTTAGGTGTTGATGGTTGGACTGGTGGTAAACCAAGATAATTATTCATTGTTTACACTCCGAGGGTATTTGTTTTTCACCGTTTTCAACGATGTAGTATTGAATGCATCCGTTCTCATCGATAGAATGAACATAGACCTTATCCAGAGCACCACCGACTAACAATGAAAATGCCCAACTATCAAAGTCTTTATCCAACAGGATTTTATCTCCCGTACTAAATCCGTTTTTCACGAGATTATCTACTGCTTTCTTTGACACCTTCTCTGCCGCGGATTTCCCAAATTTAATCCAGGTTTGTATAGTTTTCATGGCAGTTTCTTCAACGACCTTCTTCATTTTAATCATCATCCATTTTATTTAATCTACCAATCATTTTGGAAATCTCCCCATCCATCCCTTCAAGCACAGATGAATCCGATGAACAATTCACCATCCCAAACAATCCATCATTCCATGTATCTAAAAGCTCTTTTGGATACATATCATTATACAATGATTGATGAGAACAAGAAACGGACCAATATTCTGCAGATAATTTTTTAGACGCTGATTCTACAGTTTCATTGGATTCTTGTATCGTGGTGAGATAATTGTAATTCGAATCAACGTAAATCAATAGATTCTTCTGTTTGTACTTTTCATGTTCATCATTGATTCCTATTACACCTCGAAGCAAATATTCAATTTTATTTTTCATTTAATTCACCTCCTTCAAAATAATTTTCGTTTAATTTCAGCAGTCGGAATGCACGAGCATGTTCTTCTTTTTGAA
>CAZYLG010000099.1:0-8571 GCA_964648565.1 uncultured Thermoplasmatales archaeon | reverse complement strand
TCAATCATATCATCAATTGTTTCAGAAGCCTTTGGATACTTATCCGCCCGATGAATACCCAATTCATCTAAATCACCTAAACACCGATCAGTAAATGCACAGGAATAATCTAAGGCATCAGCATTTTCCTTATTTGCTGCAGCAATAATCTTATCCTCCACATCAGTTACATTCTGAACATACAACACATCATATCCTTTAAATTCCAAATACCGTCGAATCATATCAAACGCAAAATAAGTCCGTGCATGACCGATATGAGCATCGCTATACACGGTCATTCCACATACGTACATCGTTACTTTATCATCATTGACTGGAGTAAACACTTCTTTTTCCCGAGAAAGTGAATTATAAATTTTCAGTGTCATCTTGTTCCACAGCATTCAAACTCCATAAAAAAAAGAAATATAAGGTTTACCCAAGATTTTAATTGAAAATCATTCAAATCAATGAAGATTCACTATCACTTGTTTCCAAATTATTTATAAAGAATTGATTGATACCCTAGGTTGGAGGCTTTAGAGATGAAAATCACATTTAGCATTATCAAAGCAGATGTAGGTGGATGGCCTGGACATGCGAAAGTACATCCAGATTTAGAAAAGATTGCATACAAACAACTTATTGATGCAAAACGATCAAAGATTTTAAAGGATTTCCATGTCACTCATTGCGGAGACGACCTTGAACTGATCATGACACATACTAATGGGGTAGACAGCAAAGAAGTCCATGAACTCGCATGGAACACATTCCTTGAAGCAACTGAAAAAGCCCGAGATTTAGGATTATATGGAGCTGGACAAGACATCCTCAGTGATGCATTCTCAGGAAATGTTCGAGGTATGGGTCCAGGTGTTGCAGAAATGGAATTCACTGAAAGAAAAGCAGAACCAGTCATTGCATTCATGATGGATAAAACCGAACCAGGCGCATTTAATTATCCTATTTATAAAATATTTGCAGATCCATTTAACACTGCAGGATTAGTCATTGATCCAAGTATTCACGACGGTTTCGTTTTTGATGTTTGGGATATAAAAGAACATAAAAATGTGAAACTTAAAACACCAGAGGAAATGTATGATTTACTTGCACTCATTGGAGCAAAAAGTCGCTTTGTCATTAAACATGTGTATCCGAAAAAATCATCAAAACTCCCAAGTGATGAAGCAGCCGCAGTTGTTTCTACTGAAAAACTGTACCAAATCGCAGGGGAATACGTAGGCAAAGACGATCCCGTTGCAGCAGTTCGTGCTCAATCAGGTCTTCCAGCTGTTGGCGAAGTATTAGAAGGATTTGCTCACGGACACTTAGTAAGTGGATGGATGCGAGGATCACATAACGGTCCATTGATGCCCGTATCAGTCGAACAAGCACAATGCACTCGATTTGATGGTCCACCACGAGTAACTGCTCTTGGATTCCAAATGCATAATGGAAAACTCACCGAACCAGTAGACTTATTCGATGATGTTGCGTTTGATTATGTCCGAAAACAATCACAACAAATCACTGAATACATGAGAGTTCACGGACCATTTGAACCACACCGATTACCAATGGCAGACATGGAATACACAACACTTCCAAAAGTCATGAAAAAACTTGGAAAACGATTTACCAACGTAAAATAAATACGTTTCCCCCTTTCTTTTTCTCTTTTTTCCATCCCTTATATTTAAATAGTACAATCCTATTCCGAAAGTACTTTACATAAGAATACGTGGAGAATAAACAAGTATGGCACGAATGCATGCACGTCGAAAAGGACGATCTGGATCAACCCATTACTATGCCCGAAAGGAACATCCGTCATGGAGTGCTCTTAAACCCCGGGAAGTTGAATCTAGAATCATTGAACTTGCAAAAAGTGGGAAATCCTCTAGTGAAATCGGGCTTATCCTTAGAGATCAGTACGCGGTTCCAAATGTAAAACTTGCAACTGGAAAAAAGATTACCAGAATCCTTGATGAAAACAAACTTTCTTCAGAATACCCTGAAGATTTAAAGAACTTGATCAGTCGCGCTTTAAGCATCAGGGAACATATGATTGTTCATAAAAAAGATACTGGGAACAAACGTAATCTTCAACTCGTGGAATCAAAAATCCGCAGATTAGCTCATTATTACATCGAAAACAATAAACTTCCAAAAGATTGGAAGTACAGTCCAAAACAAGCAAAACTGATGTTTGAATAAATCAAAATCATTTTTTCTTTTTTCCTCTCTTTTGCTTTACATTCTAAACGCTTTCTTAGTCTTAATTATAAAACATAATACCTCCCTGTTTTAATCTTTTATTGCTAAAAGGGTTTTTATAAATGAGATTCTTTTTCCAATATGTTTGATGAAGCCATGAAAAAAACACTTACTGAACAAGCAAATGTTGCTGTTGAATGGATAAAAAAGTATGCAACAAACAACCGAGTTCGACTCATCTCTCATTATGATGCAGATGGTATAACTGCTGCAGCGATTATGGCTCATGCCGTGAGACGATTTGGTTTTGATTTTCAACTCAGTCTTATGAGGAATCCATTTACTGATGGATTAAAAAAAGTAAAACAAGAACAAAATGATATCATCATTTTTACTGATATGGGTAGCGGACAACTTCCACTTATCGAAAAATTGAATGCACATTGTATTATCATTGATCATCACCAACTCATCAAAAAAGAGACACCTGAAAATATTTTACAACTGAACACCTACCAATTTGAAATTAATGGAAATTATGATGCCTCAGGTGCTAGTCTTAGCTATGCTGTTGCCCTAGCACTAGATGAACAAAACAAGGATTTAGCAGCGTATGCTATCGCTGGAGCAACAGGTGATAAACAATATATCGGTGACTTCACAGGCTACAATAAAAAACTCATAGATGCTGCAGTTAAACAAAACACCGTAACTGAGAACACAAGTGTAAAACTCAATGGAAAAAGCATGCAAGAAGCATTATATTATGCAGTTGATCCTTACTACAAAGGCTTATCTGGTAGAACTGAACAAATCATTGATTTCTTAAAAAAACTAAACATTAATCCAGATAAATCTCCAGAATCACTAACTGAAGAGGAACAACAAAAAATACATTCAGCACTCCTCTTATTGTTACTAGAACATAATTGTGAAGCAAATATTATTGACACTGTAATTCGGTCCAGATATTATTCAGAGAAAACCTGGGGAGAACTGGAACAATTCGCTGATTTACTAGATTGTTGCGGTAAAGGAGGCCATCGAGATTTAGGATTTGCTCTTTGCATGCATGATTCTGAAGCTTACCAGGAAGCACGAACATATGAACAAGAATACAAGCAAACCATTCTTGATGAACTTCTTAAATTAGAAGAAACAGGTGCAAAAGAGACTGATTCCATCCGCTATTTCTACACAAATAAATCATCAATTGGGGGAGTTATCGGAGGAATAGCTGTCAACTACTTATTTGACCGAGAAAAACCTTTATTTTCCATTGTGAAAAAAACTGATGAACTCCATGTTTCATGCCGGGGAAACAAATACTTAGTTAAAAATGGATTAGATCTTGGATTTGCAATGGAAACCATTGCTAAAAAACTAGGTGGTCATGGAGGCGGACATCAAGTAGCCGCAGGATCAACCATTCCTCAAGAAAAAGAAAAAGAATTTTTACAATTACTTGATTCAACTATTGCTAAGCAATTATCAAAAAAGAAGGGATGAACCATATGAAAATAACTTGCGATATAACACTTAATTATGAGACCAAACAACAAGCACAACAAGTGTATGAATCCGTTCAAGTTGATGATGCATCATTTATGAAATCTACAAAAACAAATAAACGCATTCAAACCAGAATACAAACAAAAACGGTTCCATCCATGCTTCACACCGCTGATGACTTTTTATCTTGCGTGGGCATCGCAGAAAAAATCACTGAACAAAAATCAGGATAAAACAAAATAATCACAAACACACATACATAAGTTAAAAAGATGAATATGACCAACAATAACAAATCTGAATATAAAAGAAAATATGCAATGGCCAAACACCATGCCTGGGCAGGATCTGTACTTTTAGCTATCCTTGGAGCTCTTCGTTGGTTTAGTGCTGAGACTGAATGGTATCAAAAAGACATTATTTTTATCCTTTTAGGAATCCTTATTATCATTTACATTGTAATTGCTTTAGGTTTTACCTATCGATTCCGATCCGGACTTACTACTCAAGAAACCAGTGACATACAAATCAGATCAAATCAAAAACATCAAACAAAAAACACAACCATATTAGATCCGAAGGAACAAGAAAAAATCGAAAAGAAAAAAGCAAAAGCTGAAAGTAAAAGAATTAAAAAACTAGCAAAATCACAACAGAAAAAAGAGAAAAAATCATCCTAAAAAAAACAGGAACATAAAGAAAAAAGACTATAAATCATAAGTTCATCCCACCTGTAATGGCGAAACGAAGAGAACAAAAAGACGAAACAGAGTCAAAAGACTTCAAAGTCCCAAAATTTGACAGAGAAAAATTCATTTCAAAAGAAAAAGAAAAGATAAAAACAACATTTATCGCTTTTGGATTTGCATTTATTATTGCACTTATCTCATACGGATTCTGGATATTATTACAAGATAGTCCCTTCCAATGGATGCTTGTTGTATTATTTGGTATCTTTTCAGCATCATGGATTCAATATCTTTTCAAACAACTACATATTGACACAGAAACCATTGGAAAAAAAGGGTTAGTAACTTCATTTGCCATTTACTTATTCACCTGGTTATTCATTCTTATTGTTTTAGTAAACCCACCATTTTATGATGCAGAACCACCAAAAATCGATATGGTTATTTTACCAGAAATGCAAGAAGTCGGAGGATCGGTCAAACTCGTCGCCAAAATAACAGATAATGCAGGAATACAAAATAATCAAGCTCATATCAAAATCACTCATGAGACTGGGACCATACTAGATAAAACCGTTAGCATTACTGATAGAATCATACAATATGAGTTTGAAAATGATGATGATCTAATGGGATCATTTCACTGTACGATAACCTCAGAGGATGTTTCGGGCCAACAAACCATTAAACAATCGAATTTTACTTATTCTGAAGATACCATTAAAATGCCTTCACCATCTGGAATAACAACGCCACCTGGTCCAACAATTACGTATGTTGATGAACTTGCAATCGATGTCAAACCCAATGTCGATTTAGTCATGTACACCATTACTGCGGATAGTTATTCAGCAACTATTAATGCCACAAAGTCAAGCGATGAATTTTACCGAACTTCGCCACGAATAGATGGTTGGCTAAAAGAAGAAAACTTTACGATATCTATAACTGCAAAATGCATTCATTATTTCCCAAATGATGCAAGAGCATTCAATAACACCATTAAAGATAATTCGACCTATTACGTGGTTACTTCTGATGCTGCTGAAATCGGTGTTGAAAACCCACCAAGTGTTTCACTACCACAGCCATCATTTGTACAAGTTCCAGGATTTGAATTGCTCGTGTTTCTTATCAGTATCATTGGCGTCCTTTTCATCATTAAATACAAAAAATCAGGTAAAAAGAACAAATGAATCCATTACAAACTTTCATCAAACAATTAAAACCCACATGTCATCGGAAAACACCAAATCCAAATCAACCAGTGAGCAGTTGGTCAGAACAAGATCGATTCCATGATAATATCGTTGATGCATTCGTTCTTATTTTACGAACCAGAGGCTGTTCTTGGATGTTTCAATCAGGCTGCAGCATGTGCGGATACTTTAACGACAGCATGCTTTCAAAAGTAACACCAGATGAGCTCATCAATCAATACCAACAAGCAATAACTCGATACAACAATGAACCAATCGTTAAAATTTTTACTTCCGGTAGTTTTTTAGATACAAATGAAGTACCACAAAAAGTTCAAGAATTCATTCTTTCTGATTTATCTAAAAAAACAAAGAAAATCGCGGTTGAATCCAGGCCAGAATACGTAACCCGTGAATCTATGAAACTAGTGAAACAACAACTTAAAAACACTGAGTTTGACATTGGTATTGGCCTTGAAACAAGCCAAGATTTCATTAGAGATTTTGCGGTTAACAAAGGATTTACTTTTGAAGAGTATCATACTGCGGTAACTCTTGTTCACAACAATGATTTTTCAGTGAAAACCTATATTCTCATCAAACCACCATTTCTCACAGAAAAAGAATCAATACAAGACGTTAAACAAACCATTGACCATGTACTACCAAATGCAGCAGCAAATGATATTCTATCTTTTAATCCAACATCCGTTCAAAAAAATACATTAGTTGAATATCTTTGGCGAAGAAATCAATACCGGCCACCCTGGTTATGGAGCATCATTGACATTCTAAACTATGCATCAGATCAAAACAAAAAAATACGATTACAATGCGATATTACTGGAGGCGGAAAAAAACGAGGTGCACACAACTGCTATACTTGCGATGATGACATGCTATCAGCAATAAAAGAATTTTCTCTTACACAAGATGCAACAGTCTTTGGCTCCCTTGATTGTGATTGTAAACAGCAATGGATGGACCAATTAAATCTGGAATCAACTAGTTTTGGATCATTACCTGATGTGATGAACCCATGACCAAACAAAAAACAGTTCAACCAGGAGACACTGTTGCATTAATTGATGAAAAACAGCGAGTATACTTAATCGATACACGAAAAGCAACAGATAAATTCAAAGGAGTCGGCGTGTTCAACCCTAAAGATCTCATTGATCAACAATACGGAGAACAAAAAACAATAGGATCAAAAACATTTTTTTTATTACCCGTTTCCATTCTAGATGCATTAACTGGACTAAAAAGAAAAGCACAAATCATTCTTCCCAAAGATAGTGCACAAATCATAATTCACTGTTCTATTACACCTGGAAAAACGGTGTTAGAAGCAGGAGTTGGATCAGGATCATTAACCACTGTTCTTGCTTCAATTATCGGAGAAAACGGCCATGTTATCTCTTATGATAACCGACAAGATTTTATTGATCATGCCAAAAAAAATCTTATCATCTCCCAGTTACTCGACCGAGTCACCTTAAAACATAAAGATATCACAAAAGGAATCAGTGAAACTGATTTAGATGCAATAATCCTTGATATCCCAAATCCCTGGGAAGCTGTGAAACACGCATGGAATGCACTCATGCCCGGAGGATATATTTGCACGTATTCACCTCTTATCTCCCAAGTTGAACAAAGCGTTCAAGAGATGAGAAAACACTCATTTATCAATATTAAAACCATTGAAACCATTGAACGAGAAATGATTGTTGGAGAACGAGGAACCCGCCCTAGTTTCAACATGCTAGGCCATACTGGTTACTTAACCTTTGCAAGAAAAACAAAACAAGAAAAAGAAGGATAAAAAAACAATTTATTTTTTCAATGTTACTCCACGTTGATTCTGATAAGTCCCACTTTTTTTATCATACAATTCAGATGGAAGACTTTCCAATTTTTCAAACACAATCTGACAAAAACGGTCACCAATCGGAATCTCTAACTCCTCATCATTTGCATTAAAACAACTAATCGTAAGTGTTCCATGAAAACCGGCATCAACCTTTCCAAAACTAGCCATCACACCTTTTCTTGCATAACTAGACCTAATCCAAAGTTGCGCAGTAATTTTACCACTCATCTTCACAAATTCCTTTGTGCTAATTACAAACCAAGAAAGCGGAGGAACCACTGCAAATCCATCAGTAATATGACTATCTGTTTTTTTAATAAATACTTCTTCAATAGATAGATCATATCCATTTGGCGTAAGATTCTTAGGATTAAATGGATCAAGACCAAGACTATTCTTATTCATATATTCATTAATATCTGCATCTGAAAGAACTGACATATTCTCTTACCTCACCTAATCTATAATTGTAACCTTGTTAATAACCACATCTTTCAATGGCTTATCATTCCGGCCTTTTTCTACTTGGGAGATCTTTTCTACAACATCATAATTTTCAATGACCTTCCCAAAAACAGCATGTTTCCCATCAAGCCAAGGTGTTTTTTCAACCGTAATAAAAAACTGACTACCGCCCGTATTAGGCTTTCCAGTATTAGCCATGGAAAACATTCCTTTTTCATCATGTTTCAAATCAGAAGAAAACTCATCCTTAATCGTATAACCTGGTCCACCAAAACCTGTACCATGTGGACAACCAGTTTGAATCATAAACCGAGGAATAACCCGATGAAAAACAAGACCATTATAAAATCCCTCATCAACAAGTTTAACAAAATTCCCTACAGTTAACGGTGCTTTATCATTATATAATTCAACGGTAAATTTCCCTAAAGAAGTATCAAATTTTGCTTTTTTCCTGTTCATATAATTCACCTCATCACTCACTGCTCTTCTATTGTAACACTATTAATGATTACATCCTCAACAGGCCAATTCTGCATACCATTCTTCGTTGTGGTATCAACTCTTGCAATAGAGCGAACTACATCCATCCCATCTGTAACAATACCAAAAACTGCATAATTAT
>CAZYLG010000098.1:0-8706 GCA_964648565.1 uncultured Thermoplasmatales archaeon | reverse complement strand
GAGAAATCAATCTCCCCCATCCAAACTGGATCCCTGGCGTATCAAGATCAGGATTCGGAGAAGTCGTTGGTGGAAAAATCACTGGAGAAATTGATTTATATGATCTAATGAAGGCAGCACTCAGACAACGACCTGAATACATCCTCGTCGGAGAAATACGAGGAAGAGAAGCATACGTTCTCTTCCAAGCAATGGCCACTGGACACACCACGTATTCAACCGTTCATGCTGATTCAACGAAATCATTAATTCATCGATTAGAAGGAGAACCAATTAATATTCCTCGAATTATGCTTCAATCGTTAGATATTGTATGCTTGCAAACAATTTCCAAAGTGAAAAATAAACGAGCTCGTCGTTGTAAACAAATAATTGAAATTATTGACATTGATCCAACAACTAAGGAATTGTTAACAAATGAAGTTTTTAGATGGGATCCAGTAAAAGATAATTTTCAGTATTCTGGAAAAAGCTATGTTTTAGAACAGATTCGAGCGCGAAATAACATGGATCATTCAGCTATTACAACTGAGTTACAACAACGATCTAAAATTTTAGAATGGATGTTAGAAAATAAAGTTACTCAGTTTGAGGATGTAGCAACTTCAACTGCGAAATATTATGAAAATAAAAAAGAATTAATTGCTGAAATTGAGATGAATAATCATGGGCCATAGAACAATATTATGTTCTTACTGTAATAAACCTCTGCAGATAACTCAAGAGGAGGAAAACAATGAAATCACGTGTCCAGTGTGTAATAAAAAAACAACGATTCAACCGTTTTCATCTTCTGTGAAAGAGCTTGATTTTTATGCATTAAAAAAACCATATTCTTATGTTTCTATTTTAAAAGATAACGAGTCGTTAAAAAAACAATATGTTGTTCTAGAACCCTCGTTAAATTCAGATAATAAAGAAATTTTATCATTTTTAAAAGAAAAAATTATTCATACATTAAACGTTAGATTAGATGAATTAGGTGATGAGGCCGAGTCATATTTAAAAACTGCCGTTGAAGAAATACTTCAAAAATATGAAATTATTCTTGATGGAGTTTCTTGGGCTAAAATTTTATATTATTTGAAAAAACAATTTCTTGGTTATAACGATATTAATCCACTGATGAATGATCCATTCATCGAAGATATTAGTTGTGATGGGGCTAAAGTTCCACTTTTTGTGGTTCAACGAAGGTTTGGATCACTTGAGACAAATATTGTGTTTTCAGATGATGAATCACTAGCTAAATTTGTGATTAAACTTGCTCAAAAATGTGGAAAGCATATCAGTGTTTCAGATCCAATGCTTGATGCCACAATGCCAGATGGATCCCGTATTCAGATGACGTTAAGTGGTGAGGTAACTACTAGAGGAAGCACTTTTACCATTAGAAAGTTTAGAGCAGATCCAATCACTGCAGTTGATCTCGTTGATTATAAAACATTTTCAATGAAAATGATTGCATATCTATGGATGGCCGTTGAACATGGATTCAACGCCCTCATAAGTGGCGGAACCGCATCAGGAAAAACAAGTGCATTGAACGCATTAGCACTATTTGTCCCAAGAGAATCAAAAATAGTCAGCATCGAAGAAACTCGAGAAATCAACCTGCCACATCCAAACTGGATTCCTGGTGTTACCCGGTCAGGTTTTGGAGAAGTTGTCAACAACCGAATTACTGGTGAAATAGATCTATTTGATTTAATGAAGGCAGCACTCAGACAACGACCTGAATACATCCTCGTCGGAGAAATACGAGGAAGAGAAGCATACGTTCTCTTCCAAGCAATGGCCACTGGACACACCACGTATTCAACCGTTCATGCTGATTCAATTCAGGCATTAATTCATCGATTAGAAGGAAAACCAATCAATATTCCCCGGACCATGCTTCAATCTCTTGATTTAGTTTTAATCATGAGGAATCAGAAAACACAAGAAAAAAATCAACGCAGGTGTATTCGAATAGTCGAGTTATTGAATGTAGATAATGAAACAAATGAAGTGTTAACAAACACGGTATTTGAATGGGATCCAATAGAAGGTATTTTTTCATATTCTGGTAAAAGTTATATCCTTGAACAGATCCGATCACAAAACGATATGAGTGCTGATGAGATGACCAAAGAACTTGGACAACGATCTGATATCTTAAATTGGATGAGAAAATATCACATCAGAAAATTCACTAGTGTTACTAATTTACTTGCAAAATATTTAGAAACACCAGACAAAGTTTTAGAAATTATTAAAAAAGAACCTGAAAAAATTGATGAAGAAATCAAGGATTCATTATCGATTACGGAAAATGAAATTGAATCGTTGTTAGAAGAAAAATCTGTTATTCTTAGAAATAAAAAAATTCAGCAACTTATTCAATTGAAAAATGAAAAAAAATCTTTTTTTAAATCAGTTTTTTCATCTGATCAATCTATAAAAAAGAAAACACTATCGAAATCAGATAAAACAAATCAAAGGAAATCAAAATCAGATAAGAAAAATAAAGACTCAAAATCTGTTTCTAAAAAGGAAAAAGAGCAGTTACAAAAAAAACCCGTTTTATATTATTCTAGAAAAAAAATTGAAAATGAATCAACAAATAATGATACTAACTCTTTGCATACCATTGAACATCATATCGATGAAAAATTTCAATCATTTGATAAGAGAGATACAATAACAAAAGATTACAATCAGGTTACTCAAGTAATAGGGCAAAATACATCTAGAATAAAAGAAGACAAATCTAAAAAAATAAGAAAGAAAATACAGAACCCTTCAATTCAAAAAAAGAATAAAGAAAAACGAAAGAAGGAAAGCGTAACTTTAAAAAGACCGAAAATTCGAATTCGTTTTAACAAAGAGAAGTTAAAAACTAAATTAAAGAAAAAATAATCGTATGGATAAGGTGAGGATGGGATATGTTATCGATGATACAACAAAAAGCATATGCTTGGTTTGGTATGTTTACCCAGAAATATGCAAATGATCAATTAAAAAAGGATTTATCGTCAGCTCACTTGCATGTGAATGCTGATGTGTATATGGCCGAAGCGTTTCTTTATACAATCATTAGTTTTATTGTGCTATTAAGTACCGTGTTTCTTGTTTCAGCAATCTTTCTACCATTGTTCAATGTCAGTTTAAATCTAATGATTATTGGCTTCATCATTGGCGTATCAGTATTGGGATCAATTGCTACTTTCTTTGTTTTTTTGAAAATTCCTGCATTCAAAGCAAATAGTCGTGGGAAAAAAATAGATATGAATCTTTCTTATGCATTAAATTTTGTAGCTGCAATGTCTTCAGCTGGAGTCACGCCTACAGAGATTTTTAAAAGCCTTTCGCAACAAAGTATTTATGGAGAAGTTAAAGAAGAAGCATCCTGGATTTATCGGGATGCTACACTACTCGGTAAAGACATCGTTTCTAGTATTCGAGAAAATATGCATCGGACACCATCTGAGAAATTCGAGGAATTTTTACAAGGATTAATTGTCACAGTAACATCTGGCGGATCATTAAAATCTTACTTTTCTGCAAAAGCAAAACAATTCATGGTTGAAAATAGGCAAAAACAAAAACAAACTATTGAAAGCCTAGGAATCATGGCAGAAAGCTATGTTACCGCGGCTGTTGCAGGGATTCTTCTTTTATTCATTGTCATTCCTTTGATGATGATTATCAGTGGTGATTCTAGTCAAATCATGCTATTATATGTAATGGTTTTTCTGATTGTTCCTTTGATTCATATTGCTTTTGCATATGTTATTCGTATGATGTCTTTGGAGGGATAAATAAAAAATGAATAAAATTCCTGAACAAAATATAATTAAGCAAATGATACTGTCCGGCAATCTAAACAGATTGATCATTTACACCGTTTCAGGCGGACTCATCACTGTTTTTATTCTGCTAGGCCTATTATCTTTATTCAATGTTATCTCCCTTGGATTTGCTGATGCTATTGATTTCTTCGTATTTGCTATCCTTTCTGGTACTGGTGTGTACGGAATGTATGAATACTTACATTATTCTAGAATTCGAAAAATTGATGCGGTCTTTCCGGATTTTGTTCGTGATCTTTCCTCTTCTCGGCGGGCTGGAATGACTTTTACGAAAGCCATTCTTTTTACGTCAAAAGGAAGTTACGGACTTCTTACCAAAGAAATTAAAAAGATCGCTCAACAAATCTCATGGGGTAGCAGTGTTGAGGAAGCGTTGACTGAATTTTCTAAACGAATTAATACTACATCAGTAAGGCGAACGATTTCGTTAATCATCGAGGCAAGCCGAAGTGGTGGAAATGTTGCAGATGTTCTTGATGTTGCTGCTGAAGATGCATTAGAAATCAAACAGTTAGAAGGAGAACGACGAGTTAACATGCTTTCGTATGTTGTCGTTATTTATGTAGCAATGCTTGTGTTCATGGCCATCATTGCGATTCTTGCAGGGGTGTTTATACCTACCATCACCGGATCATCAGCTGAAGGTCTTGCCACAACCCTTGGTGGAGGCAATATCATAGGACAGGAAACTATTATTCAAGTTTTTTATTTTGCTACCCTTGCACAAAGTATGGGAACTGGTTTAGTCGCAGGCATATTTGAAGATGGAAACGTTCAATCAAGTGTGAAACATATCTTCATCCTGGTCCTCATATCATGGTTTGTATTCAAATTTGTGCTTGGGGTAATCTGAATGAAAAAGAAATTTCGATTGTTTTCCTCTAATAAACATGCAGTAACTGAAATCATTGGTACCATACTCTTACTTGGAATCTCCATCGTTTTATTTTCTGTTGTGTATCTTTCTGTGTTTTCTATTCCTGATCAAACAAGTACACCATCAACGAAAATCATGGGATCATTACATCCAGATGAAGACAAAATCGTTTTTCATCATCTTGGAGGGGAGCCAATCCAAGGCAATAGTAAAATACTCGTTCACAAAGGAGAAATTACAAATGAAGCACTTGTTTCAACATTTGTCGGTGATCTATGGGAGATGGGTGAAACAATAACATACAAGGTTTATAACATAAATGATACGTATATTGATGCTTCAATCATCGATACTGATAGTAACTCAATCGTGAGCAGTGCAGTATTACAAAAAGGATATTCTACAACTAATCCTTATGTAGAAACATTATCTGCTAAGGATATCAGTAAAGATGGCGCAAAACTGTATATGAACTATGATTTTGTCAAACATTCTGGTTCTATTTATTTTCAATATCAAAAAATAGGTGAATCCTCATGGATTAACACTCCCTCTCCATCTGTTTCAGCAAATGGATACGATCAATTTTCTAAACAAGTAACAAATCTAGAAATGGATACCACGTATCAATACCGAGCAGTGATCGAATACGATGGTAATACACTAACTGGAAATAAAATTCAATTCACTACAAAATCTCCCTCTTTACAAACATACATCGATGACATACCAGATAATATCTCCACGTCACCATTCAATATTACGGCTTCAGGTGATGCAGATCTTGATAATGTTACCTTGTATTATCGTTATTCAAGTGATGGGATAAATTGGTATACTGGAGATGATGATATTAATTGGTGGGATTCAGATTGGTCTAATAGATTAAAATTAACAATCGATCATGAACAGGTTCGTGGAGATTTGTCATTTTTCCCTGTTTTAGTTAATATCACTCAATCAGAATTCTCCATAAAATCTCAAAATAATGGCAATGATTTTGTTTTCGTTGATGAAAACAATGATGTATTGTCTCATGAAATAGAATCATATGATTCTAATTCCGGTTCCCTTCTTGCATGGGTTAAACTGCCTGAGATTTCTCATAACATAGATACAGTTTTCTGGTTGTATTTTGGTAACCCCTCATGCGCCAATCAGGAACAAATACAGGATACTTGGAATAATTCCTTTGTTTCAGTGTATCATTTAGATGATATGTTTGATGCTACAATTCAAAACAATATTTTAAACGATGAAAATACCTTACAGTCATCTGGAATTATCAATAATTGCCGTCGATTTTCTGGTAATGACAATTCTTTTCTTAAGGTGACTTCTTCAGATTTTGATCTTCCAAATCGATTTACTGCTTCTTGTTGGTACTATTCCTCGTCAGATCCTTCAGAAGAACAAATAGAATATGCAACGTTATTAAATAAAGAGGATATCTCTGAGGCACATACAGATAGAAATTGGTGGTTATCTTTCACACAAAACCAGAAATACACTTGGTTTAAAGCATCTTCAAGTAGTTCAGATAATTACATACAATTTGATACTAATCATAAAGATGTTGAGGATGATTCATGGCATCATGCATCAATTTCTTATGATGCATCTCTAGGAAAAGCTCAAATAATTACAGATGGAGGAAAACATCTTGCTACAGAATCCTCCTTGGGATTTAGTTTAGAAGGAAAAGAGGATCCTTTTTATATCGGTAGAGAAGTAGGGACCAACAATCGTTATTTTAATGGCCTTATTGATGAGGTAAGAATTTCTAGTGTGCAACGAAGTCTTAACTGGACAAACACCTATTATAATATGATCATTAATCAAACATCATTTATCAGTATAATTTCTAGCGAGGATGAAGGATGGACAAAATGGAATTCTAGCGATTATAATCCTGATGAAAACTATCAATGGTTTTGGCTTTTTCCCTTTGCTGAATTCGAAGGATATTATGAATTTGTTAGTATTGGCCAATATGATAATGTTTATGAATCATGGCCTGAAGATGCAGATCAAAAATGTGAATATGACATTTAGGAGGACTAATAATGAGATTGAAAACAAGAAAGATGGATGAAGAAGCGGTAGTTGGAATCGTGGTAACCGTTTTACTTATTGGACTTGCAGTTTCTGTAACCGTAATGGTAAATAATGTATATGTACCTCAGTGGACCGAGCAGCAAGAAGCAGCTCATATGGATCAAGTTGCCAATCAATTCGCGTCATTTAAACAAAATGTGGATTTACAAGCCCTGATTGGACAAGAAACCTCTCTTTCCTCATGGTTTACCCTGGGCAGCCAAGAACTACCTATTTTAGGGTCTGGACGAACTTTCGGACGTTTAGCATTATTTGAAGATCAATATAATATGACCATTTATAGCAACAATGATGAATCAGAAATATTTACTTATAGTCTTGGTTCGTTAAAATTTGAAGCAGGTAACTCCTATTTTGTACCACAACATTACACTTATGAGAACGGTGCTTTGATTTTACAACAATATGATGCTAATATGCTGATTGGAAAACCAACCTTTTTTGTTACAACGTACGGTCAAAACCTATCATTTACCATTATCGATCTGAATAGTACACTTGGTAAGAGAACTGCTTCAGGCTATGGAATCACTGCGGTGCAAACTCAAGTTAAAGATATTGAAAACCAAAAAATAACTCTAGTAAAAAACATTACTGTTCACACTAACTATCCATATGCTTGGACCATTGCTTTGAACAGTACGTTAAAAGAAGTTGATAGTGGTTTTAGATCTGATAATTATCAAATTACAAGAACTGCTGATTCTGTGACTCTTTCATTTATCGACACTGGAAGAATTCCTGCATATCCAACATTGAATATTAAAAAAGTAAAAATGTTTACTCAAATAGCACCAGGTTGGATCGAATAAAAAGAAAAAGAGATGAAAACAAATTATGAAAAAAATAATGAATTCTCAAGCAGTTAGTCCAATCATTGGAACTGTTCTTTTACTTATCATTGCAGTTGGTGCGATGTCGGTAGTATATCTTAATGTATTGTCTGATGATGGACCTCAAAATCAAAAATTCGTAACTGTTGTGGGAACAGTTGAAGGAACAGATATGGTCATTGAACATCATGGTGGAGAAAACCTACCCATTGACAATATCAAACTCAACATTATGTTTATGAATGAAACACTAGAAGTAGATTTAGAAACTGATCTTTCAGCTGAAGCAAGAGCTGACGGCTATTGGGGGCTTGGGGAACGAATTCTAATCCCATTTCCTCTTGAAAATCTTACGTATGAAGAATATGATGATATTAAAGCAGAAATTCTTGCAGTAGATGAACAGGAAAATAGTATCGCGTTCATTGGAAATTTAGATTTGGATGTTGTTAGTGATGTTGACGTAAAAATATCGGTGAATAATTCCTCACCAGGTTTGAATGAAAACGTTACTTTTACGGTTTCTGTTACTAATCCAGATGGAATTGTAGATGCAAAAAATGTAACCGTTCGATTCTTACTACCAGATTCATTTACTTATGAAGGATATTTTGTCGATACAGGGTATGGAAGTTATAATCATAATTCTGGACTATGGGATCTCGGAGATTTAACCCTAGATCAAGACCCAGTTGAACTCAAAATAACTGCTAAATTCATCGGTGGAGAAGAACTATTTGAATTCACACAATTAAGCATTCTAGTAGATGGATCTGGAAGTGTTAATAAGGACGATTGGGAAATAATGAGAGAAGGATTATCTAAAGCTTTGAAAGATCCAGACGTATTTCCCCATAATGGAACCGTAGAATTAAATATCATCCAATTTGCTCAAAAAAATGCATTTCTTCAAATCGACCCCACGATTATCACTAACAGCAATTACAATGATATCGCAAATGATATATCTACTCTACCACAAAAGAAAGGTGGAACTTCACTTTCCTGTGCTTTGAAACGAGCT
>CAZYLG010000097.1:0-8927 GCA_964648565.1 uncultured Thermoplasmatales archaeon | reverse complement strand
CTATAGATCTACAAAAAAAGTACATATAACTACTTAGTAAAACGCAAAACTCCAGCTTGTTGAATTAAATCATTTTTAGAGTTCATGAAAAATATTTTAAAATCAGGGTGGCATGTGAAGGTAGCAATCGGTAAAAATCAAATTTTTCCGATGCTTCTGAACTCAACATGATAAATAAGTATCAAATACCCTTTATCATTTGATTCACATACCAATCTAAATTAATATGGTTATTAATATTTAAATTTTACTTTAAAATATTCTTCAATTCGTAAAGATTTCCCCAATAGCAGAAAAATAGGAATAATAAAAACCCAGTGATTATATAACGCCAAAAATAAAACCTGATCCATATGCAACAAAATAATATAGATAAAGTGATGAGTATCTTACAAAAACATTTTCTTAATCATCCACAACCTCTTGTATCAAGAGATAAATGGGACTATATTTTAAAAACACCATATACCGTTCTTATTTCCTGTCTTCTCAGCCTTCGAACAAAAGACAAAGTTACAGAAGAAGCATCCATACGATTACTAAAAGAACATAATACGCCACAAAAAATGATAGGCATTTCAGAACAAACCATTCAACAACTCATCTATCCCGTAGGATTTTATAAGGTTAAATCTAAACGGATAAAAGACATTTCAAAAACACTTATTGAAACCTATAACGGAAAAGTTCCAGATTCCATGAATGATCTTCTCAACATCAAGGGAATCGGACGAAAAACAGCTAATATTGTGATGGTCTATGGACATAACAATACGAACCATTTACCAATAGATACTCATTGTCACAGGATACCAAATAGATTAGGTTGGATTAGCACAAAAACACCTGAAGAAACTGAAACAAAACTTAAAAAAATACTTCCAAAAAAATACTGGAAAGTATTCAATCATCTCTTTGTTACTTTTGGACAAACCATTTGTATGCCCATTTCACCCTTTTGCAGCAAATGCCCCGTTGAATCATATTGTCAGCAAAAAAATGTAAAAAAACACCGATAAAAAAAGAAGAAAAATAATCAAAAAAAGAAGGATTAGGTTTTATACGATTTGATATGATTCTCAATTTCCTTGATAGAAATATCATTATTATCATTCATCATATCAATCATCTGATCTTTTTCAGACCAATCAGCATAATATTTTTTCTGCTTGTCATTTGTGGAAAACGACACATCTTTTTTACTAGCCAATTCCTTTAACTGTTGCAACGAGAGCTGCGAAAGTAATTCCTTTTTTATAGACATCCTTAATCCATCCTCATATAACCGTATACTCTAAATAGGTTTTACCAAAGGTGAATATAATCATACCATTAAAGTTTTCCTTTTTATCCTATCTTTTTCATTCAAATAAAAAACACGGTTATCTACCAAAAAATATTTTCGCAATATCATACAGCTCCATCTTCACTGTTTTTGATTCAGAAACTGCTTCCTTAAGAGTAACTGGAACAATATCATCACCTTGTAATGCAGCCATCATCCCAAAATTATCATCCCGGATTAATTCCACTGCTTTCACACCAAAACGCGTGGCCAACACTCGATCATGAGCAGTTGGAGTACCACCACGTTGCACATGCCCAAGGATAGTTACTCGAGTATCAACATTCAATCGATCCTTAATCTCACGGGATAACGAATGAGCAATTCCACCTAAACGAACATGACCAAACTCATCTTTTTCATCAGACTGAGTAACCACCATGCCTCCTTCCTTTGGTTTTGCACCTTCAGCAACTACCACGATACTAAAATTCTTACCTTTATCATACCTGGCTTTCAAATGCGTGCACACTTCCTCAATGTCAAAAGGCACCTCTGGAATTAAGATCTCATCAGCACCACCAGCAATACCCGCCATAGTAGCAATCCAACCTGCATGCCGCCCCATAACCTCTACAACAATGACTCGATGATGAGATTCTGCAGTTGTATGTAATCGATCAATTGCTTCAGTCACAATGGAAATTGCCGTATCAAAACCAAACGTGTAATCAGTTCCAGATAAGTCGTTATCTATGGTTTTCGGTACACCAACAACAGGTATACCTTCTTCATTGAGTTTCATTGCAACACCCAGGGTGTCATCTCCACCAATAGCAACCAATGCATCAATCCCAAATCGTTTCAAATTATCTTTTACCTTCTGTAAATCCTCAGGATTCTTATACGGATTAGTTCGAGATGATCCAAGAATAGTTCCTCCTTTTGGAAGAATACCAGAAACTGCATAATCAGTAAGTAATTCAATTTCACCATCAACTAATCCTTTCCATCCATTACGAATACCAACAATATCCCATTCGTATTGAATACTTGCTCGAACAACAGCTCTGATAACTGCGTTTAACCCGGGGCAATCGCCACCTCCAGTTAGTACACCAATTCGTTTCATAATATTATCAATCCACCTTTCCATCTCATTGTTTTACTTGATGAGTGCAAATCCCAATTAACAACCGCTATTTTAAAACATTTTTGTCTAAAGACTATAAAGATCTGATGCATTACAACCGATCAAGAACCCTACTTGCTTTTTGTTGAGAATCATGCCATCGTGGTTTATATGACTTCCTGATTTCTTTATCATACTCATCTAAATCCATAGTTTCAAGCATTTGTCTTCCTTTCTTGAGATTGCCACGAATGTTTTTATTAATCGCTCTTCCTGTTCCACGGAATAAATAGAATGGAAGACTCATAAAAAACTTAAAACCAATAGGAAGCCCTTCGGGTTTCCACACACCATGAGCAGGTTTAATCCAAAGATCAGCAGGATCTTCACCGAAATGAGGGATTGGAATCTTTTGCGGTGGTGCATGATAAAAATCAGCGGAAACATCACAAATCTGCCATTTCCCATCAACAAATGCTTCACCACTACCATGTAATACAAAAAAATTCAGGGCATCAACCCATTTTTTCACTAATGGATCAGCGGCTACATAAATATTATACAATTCTTCTACTCCTTGAAAACTATATAATCGATAGCGAGCTTTTATTCCTGCGACTCTGCATAGAGCAATAAATAAATTTAGTTTATCGATACAGGTGCCATGACCACGTCGTAAACAATCAACTGCGCTTTTTGGTGGTGAAAAATCAATACGAACTTTCATATTCACAAATTTAAACACGGTTTTGGCATAGTCAAGATCTGATTTTTGAAATGCACCTAATTGGTGAGCCATGGCAATAATTTCTGGTTCATGATGATTGCAAAGAAAGGTTGGTCGCAAATATCGTTGATTAGAAGAACAAAAGTTCATATCCTGAGAAAATGGTGGAATAGTATATGGCAGGTTCTTAGGTTTTAAATTCAAAGGACCTTCCTTACACCCTTTGTTAGCATTAAGTACTAGTAATGGATGTCTCAGTGAAAGCCAAAGTAAGGTTGGAATGGTACGAGCAAAGGTTTTTGTCCAGTGAATATCAAAAAAATATCCTTTTTCCTTCCATTCCCTTATTTTATTCATTCATTGGTCCCCTTCAACCTTTCGAAGTTCTTCAGCCATCATTCCTCTCATTAGGTTGGCACAACCTTTTGCTTCAGACCCCGCCATTCGAGAGATATCTGATTCCAAAACAAAACCTGTTTTATCACAAACGGGGCATCGTTTTAATAATTTCACTCGATCACCAGTCATGATGTAGCCGGGGTAGCTATGAGCGATAGGGTCTAAAAAGGCAAATCGACCAAATCTTCCAAAACCAACAGTTCCCTCGTTATCATCAAGGACCATTGGATGAATCCAGGGATGTAAATGTTTGTATCCTGCCTCACAAGAAATAGCAAGACCATTCATTTCACTCATGCCATAGACATCAACATAGGAAGAACGGGGAATACCAAGTGTTTTTTCAACCAAACCTGCAAACTCGTCTAATGGTACTTTTTTGTCTTCGAAAATCTTCCATCCCCCACCGGTAAAAACCACGCTGTTACTCTCACCGAGGTCAAGATGTATGTCTTCTTTTTCCATGATCATCATCATGTTAAATAATTGAAATGGAGGTGAGATAATGATTGTTTGCTCATGTTTCTTATTAAGCTGTTGTAAAAGTTCAAGCAGTTTTTTTTCTCCTTTGATCATTGCTTTTTTAAGTTTGCGTAGGATTATTTTTTCTTTGAAATTTTTTGCATAGCCTGTCGACATCAACCGGGCAATGGTCATACTGATTTCCCGCTCTGTTAAAAAATGTCGATGATCCTTAGGAAATACTTTTCCTCCCTCACTTAACCAGCGACCAATGGTAAGAAACGTATTTGGTGAACCAGGATATACATAATGTGGATTATCTTCAAGTGTTGGTGGTATGTCTAACAGTGTTTTGACTGCAGCATAATAAAATCGTTGATAGGTTACCTTGTCTCGAAACATTAAGCTATAATTACCGGTGGTTCCAGATGAATGATTCACTAGTCCCTCTAATCGATTCTCAGTCCAACGAAGGAATCCTTGCATGTTTCTTCCTCTATATGTGTAATCTCCGATGTCGACTGTTGAGATTTTTTGTAACCATTCAAAAACTGATTTTGGATGCTCTTTGGGATACTCTTTAAAAAACGTGTCTGGCACCATGGGAATTTGTTTGAGATCATCAGTGTTTTTAAGATTATTTGGAGTGAATTTGTATTCTTTGCATAGTTCGTGGTAAAAACGACTTTTCGTGTAGTGATGCTGCACGCTTTCTTTTATTGATTCAAATCGGTTTCGTTCAGATTTTTCAGGTGGAATGCTAAAATAATTATCATTATCATAGATGATATGATCAATGCGTGTCCATTGTTCTTTTGGACGGCCAAAAAGCGAGTTTACTTGTTTCCAGACAGCGCTCTTCAAGTTGGATGTCATAAGGTCTTGTTCTCCGAATTTTTTATTGTTACCTGGATGTAAGTTATAATGATTATCACATGGATATATATTTTCATATATCCTTTTTATTTTACTTTAACCAAGTAAAAAAGGCAACTATCCTAAATGATACCTACAGATTTAAATATTTTTCCAATAACGCTTACGACATTTGCAGATAATTTAGCAGAATTATTCATCAATCAGATCACGGATATAACCGAGTCCGATCACGTGGAAACAAGATACACTCCCTAATATTATAAATATCCAATAACTCCATCATAAACCGTTCAATACCAAAACCAAACCCACCATGAGGTGGCATTCCAAATCGAAATCCCTTCAAATATGATTCAAATGCATTCACATCTAATCCCAATGCATCCATGCGATCTTTTAACAAATCAATTTGATGAATACGTTGACTACCTGATGCTAATTCCACACCTTTACACTCCAAATCAAACCCACGAGAATACTTATCTTCCTCCGGCATCGTATAAAACGGTTTAGCAGACAAAGGATACCGAGTAATAAAATAAAAATCATGACCCTGATCACCCATAATTTCTCCTAGTAACCGTTCTTCCTCCGTACTTAAATCTTCACCCCATTCAACCCCACAATCACGATCAGCAAGTAAAGATAATGCCTCATCATATGTCACCCGACGAAACGGAGTTTTAGGAACACTGATAGATTGATCCAACACAGACAATGCAACAGATTGCTCACCAGCTCTAGTCCACATCGAAGCAACCAACTCTTCAAGCACCTGCATCACATCTTCCTCGCTTTCAATAAACGCCATTTCCACATCAACAGCAGTAGACTCATTCAAATGACGACGCGTATTATGCTCTTCAGCTCGAAAATACCAAGCAATCTCATACACCCGATCAAGACCCGTGCTCATCAACATCTGCTTATACAACTGAGGAGATTGAGCCAAAAACGCATCTTTTTCAAAATAACCAACCTTAAACACATCAGTACCACCCTCTGAGGACGTCCCAATCAACTTAGGCGTATGTACCTCATCAAAATCCAACAATCTCAGTGTATCATGCACTGCACCAATCACCGCTGACCGAATCTGAAAGACGGATTTCACTTCAGGTTTCCGCAAATCAATAAATCGATTATCAAGCCGAGTATCTAAATCAGCATCAACCTTATCCACCACACCCAAAGGCAATGGAGAATCAGCAACAGATAACACTGAAACCTTTTCAGGCAGCACTTCATAACCATTCCGCGCTTTTCCACTTTCCTGACACAGACCAGTAACAGACACGACTGATTCACGAGGAAGATTCACTAATTCCTTAAAAATCTCAGGATGCTCTTTTTTCAACCCAGTTACTTGCAAGGTACCTTTCTTATCACGAAGAATAATAAACGCAATAGAACCAAGATTTCGAATATCTTCAATCCAACCAGCAACCGTAATCGAAGAACCAAATTGCTCATCTGTAACATCAATTGAATAATGACTACGTAATAGACTCATAGCATACCCAAAACAAAACCTATTACTTTAGTCTTTTTGAAACCGAGAACAAATACTTTTTAAAACTGTATCAAGACCAGAAGCATTATCCCATCTATCTCTTACATCTAATAGTTCATCTTCAGATCTTTCTTTCAACTTATCAACCCATAATGACATACGAGGAACCGATCGAACCACATTATCCACAACAGTTAAATGAGCAGTCTTTGCCGTTCGAGACAACGGATTCAAATCAATGGTAATCACCGTCTTTCCCATATTTCGTAATGCCTGACACCGATCACCATCCTCCAACGGAACAAGGACCACATCAGCTTTGAAAATCCCTTCTTTCTCACACCACCCACGATCATGACTCAACCCATCAATATGAGCCGCAGCATCTTTTCCCAAAATATCTAGCCCACCAGCTTTTTCCATCCTTGAAACCAATCGATGAATACGCTCATCAGTTCGATGAAACAAATTCACTTCAATCTTAGCAGGAATCCTATTAGCAAGACCCACAACTTCCTCAGCAACTAACGCAACAACATTACCATTCACTGAAATCACCGGATGCTCAGCTAAAAGCAACACTGCCGCAGCAGTCTGAGCCGCTTTATCAGCAACCGGTACTGTTTCTTCACCAAGTAAATAATCAAATGCTTCACCACGACCATGAGCAATCAATCCTGTTTCATGTACCAAACCTTGATGAAAACCATTTGCTAACCTTTCCCTCATCATCAAAGACTCATACCTAGGATGAGACCGAGGAATATTCGAAGACATACAACAAAAACAAAACACCACTATCAATAAAAACTTAATTCAAAAAAAATAAAAAAGAAAGGAAAAAAACAAACTAGGTTTTCCTTATCCATACATATTTGGCTGAGGTGCTCGTCCACTAGAAACCATCGGTTTTGCTTGCTTATGGAATTTCTGAAGTTGAGTTTCAATCCGTTCAGATTCCTCATACAACGGCGCAACATTAATCTCCACATCCATAATCGCAGCAATCATATTAATCGCAGCAGCTGCAGCACGTGCATCAGGATACTTCGGATGAGCCTCAGTCAAAATCGAAATAACATTGAACTGAGCCTGCTTTCCCTTATTCAACAACACTCCCGAAACACCAGCAATAATCCCGTTTTTAAACTGAGAAATCTGCTTCATAGCAAGCTGCTGACGAATATCATTAGTTGACCCAATCGCATATGCCTCAGCAACAGATCCCTCATTCTTCCCTTCAACAACCATGCCTTCAGGAGAAATCAACAATCCACACTTTTTCTCATCTACCCACTTCATAATCGCACATGAAATCTCATTAATCATATGTGGTTTCGGTTTAAACTCAGAAACAAACACTACAATCTTGTGTCCATTCTGTTGCATCCCAGCGTAAATACGAACCGGTGACAATGGCTCACCTGTGTGAACAACAGATAACGCTGGAAAATCTTTAGAATCCAAGGCACCAATCTGTTTCAAATTCAACGCATCAATCAAATAATTAGCAGCAATGGTGCTGACCAATCCTATCGAAGGAAAACCAGCAATAACCGTTGCTCCTTTAAGATCAACGTCGTCAAAATCAACAATTTCTACTTTATTATGACTCAAACTTGCATCACCATCCTTAGGCCCATATAACATTTCTTAGATTTAAAGTCATTGGTCTATTTCATGATAAACAAAAAAACAGCACACAATTATCCTTTCACCACACCTAACGGTTCCAATCGAACCACTTTTTTAGAAATCCCTGCACCATCAACCGTGTCAACAACCTCCCGAATATTCTTATACGATCCAGATGCCTCTTCAGCAGCAACTTTAAAACTAGCAGGATGAACATAAATACCACGCTTACCAAGATCGTTTACAACATCCTCACCCCAGAATTTTTTCCGAGATTTAGTCCGAGACATCACCCGACCAGCACCATGACATGTCGATCCAAATGTTTCTTCACTTGCATCAACACCATGCAACACGTAACTTTCCGTTCCCATATCGCCCGGTATCAACACAGGTTGACCAACATCCTGATACTTCGAGGGAATCTCAGATCGACTAGGACCAAACGCTCTCGTTGCACCCTTCCGATGTACAATCAACTTTCTCTTTTTTCCATCAACAACATGATCTTCGCGCTTTGCAATATTATGACACACATCATATACAATATGCATACCAAGATCCTCAGCCGAACTATTCAGCACCGATTCAAAAGATTCCCGAACCCAATGTACGATCATCTGACGATTACACCACGCAAAATTAGCTGCAGCTGCCATTGCTTTCAAATAATTTCTTCCCTCCGGAGAGTTTACTGGAGCACACGCCAATTGTTTATCTGGTAGAACCATACTATATTTCTTCACTGCTTTTTCAATAGTTCGTAAATGATCAGAACACACCTGATGACCAAACCCACGTGAACCCGTATGAATCATCACGGTGATTTGTCCTTTTTCTGTAATCCCAAACGTTTTTGCGACATCTTCATCATAAATATCAGCAACTCGTTGAA
>CAZYLG010000096.1:0-9058 GCA_964648565.1 uncultured Thermoplasmatales archaeon | reverse complement strand
ATAATGAGGAAGAATTTGAAGTAATCATCATCTGTTCAACAATAGAACTAATCAACTGAGTAATTGCTAAGGTGACTCCAGCAATCAATGGTGCAAAAAGAGATGCTGTTGATCGTAATGTTGCTGTCAACGTAGCTAATGTTTCCCGAATATGTTTTTCTACTTCTTGTAATGCTTTTAAATGATCAGCTAAACGAATAATGGATAGACTCGCTGATCGCTGACTTTTCTTTATGCCTTCCACAAATAATTTCATGACGGCATGAATTCGATGAGAATACACATTTTTTAATGATCCATACTCGGGATCAAACAATGCAGTTTCAATGGTAGCTTGTCGAGCAGAAAGCACAAACACGGTTTCACTGAACAGATGACTAATCACTGATCCTTCTAATGTTTCAGCAGTATATGAAAGACTTTCCTCAGGAGATTTACCTTCATGAAGACGTTTTCCTATAATGTATAATGCATCACTGAATTCTTTTTCCATATGTTTAATCTTTTTTCGAATATGATGAACTGAAGTAAAAGCTAACCGAGCATACACAAAAAAACCAATGACTATCCCCCATAACAAAAATAAGCTCATTGGAATCATTTCATTTATAAGAGTAATCTGAGAAAAAACAGGTTGGAAAAAACTATGAGTTAATAAGGAAGAAAAAATAAACAATAATCCTGGACTACTAATTAATAAACCAATACTAGTTGCTACTAAAGCAATCTTTTTTTTATTCATATTTGCTCCTGTTGGATGTGTATTAGTAAATCGAGGGGGAGAAAATGTTGCTGGTCGATGTAATAACACTTTTCTCATGTACAAAAAAAGAATGAGTGGAAGCAGTAAGTCATAAACAAAAAAAACTTGGAAAATAGTAATATGTAGACCAATTAATCCTGCGGCAGGAAGCATAGCGATAATAGATAAAGGGATCATGATTCCAATGGAATAAATCACCATGATTGGTTGATGCAACTGATCAGCAAAAGCTCTCATCATATCTCTTGTACCTTCAAGACCAACATCTAAAGCTTTATTCAAGGTCATCATTCGTTGAGCTTCATCTGGTTCATCAACTGAACTACGAATTAAATGAAGACTTCGTTTGAATGCTTCACTATACCGGCCCCATTTCGACGCAAATGTGGTCATTGCATCATTAACACTATAATACATGCGAATGTTAATATCCCAAATCAGTTTTCGTAAATCCCATACCAAAGAATTAGATGCTTCTTTTGCAGTAAACAAAAGACTTTGTTCTAAATTCGGTGTTAATTTAAGTGACATCACTAAATAACTTAACACTTCAGGGATGTCTCCAAGTGAATGAATTTGAGCATATGTAACCAATGTTTTAGGATAGGAAACAATGAGTTGCATGAGAAGAAACGGAATGAGAATAGTTGCTAGAATCATGAGTAAAACAGTGAAAAGATCAAATGGTATTCCTAAAACATAATATAATACCATGATTCCTAGATCAATGCTAAATAACAATAAAAAAGAAGTTAAAAACACCGTGTATGCTAATGCAAGCACTGATTCTTTTGAAACATGTAACCCGGTGAAATGAATGGCGTCTTCATATTCTTCATCCCAAAAAGATAACAAATGATTTTTTGTTCGATCTGAACGAGGGATAAGAAAAGAACAATGCTTATGACTAAATGATGCTAGATGCTGAAACCAGTTGGTCTGCTGCATCATTAGAGTTTTCTCCTTTCTATATAATTAGTGAACCATTGTTTCCATTCAGAACAAATATGTTCATAATCAATTTTTTGCTGTTGTTTATGTTCTTCGATAAGCATCCAAAACCGATTATTAGCCGCTTTCATTGTTTCTGCTTCTAAAAATCGTTGATCAATATTTCTTCCAGCATCAGCAACCTGTTTTTTAATTTTAGTTCGCAGTTGAATGTTTTTTAATGCTTGTTCCACTGAAATACCCCATCGTTTCGCAATTTGTTGAATAACAGATGATTGACCAATGGTAATCCGGGGAAGCTGAATTAGCGTATCTTTAGTTGCATCGTAGCTGAGTAGTTTTTGAAACACATCATCACCAGTTATCGTTTTTGACCATGCTTGTTTCACGGTTTCACTGATCTCAGTGACCCGGCGGATTCTACCCGTGCCTCCTTGCATTCGAATTGGAGCAGCAATTACTACGGCATCAACTGCTTTAAAAGAAGTTGGGGGTACTCCGATATCATACACGATTCGTTCGAAAACATCAACTGGTGTTGACCCATGAATTGTTCCCATAATCAAGTTTCCCGCAGCACCAACTCTCATTGCTTCAAACAATACTTTTGCTTCAACACCGCGTACTTCACCGATCACAAGAACTGATTCACCTAAGCGAAGTGCGGTTCGTAATGCAGATGTTGGATTTATTTCAGTGGATTCAGCTGAAGATGAGATGGATTTGGTCAATAATGATTGTAATTTGTATCCTATGTGTTGTAATTGAGACACTGGGATTTCACTTGTATCTTCAATAGTAAGAATTCGGTATCGTTGTGGGATTTCTAACAGTAAACTAGATAATAGAGAGGTTTTTCCAGCTCCTCTTGATCCAGCGATAAGAAGAGATGCCTGTCCATCCACAAGGAAACTTAATAAGCCAGCGGATTCAGCCGTAAGCATATTGTTTGCAATAAAATGAGCAAGAGTCCAAGGTTTCTTCCGGTGTCTACGAAATGCAAAAGCTGTTCCTTTTGGTGTTAATGGTTGACCGATAGCTGCAATCCGTGTATGATACTTGGATAGATCCATATCTAAAATTGGTGTTGCTTCTGAAAAAGGTCGTCCGCTTAAGGTTCTAAACCGGGAGGATAATGCATCAATATCTTTATGGGATAAAAAAAGATTTGATGTGTACTCTTCACCATTTACCACTACATGTAACGGATTGTTTTGCACGGGAGCATTCACATAGACATCTTGAATATGGGTATCATCAAGGACGTCTTCGATGATTCCAAGGCCTGCGGTGTATTGAGCAAACATATCTGCTAGGTTACTGATTTTTTTACTGGTTATCTCTTCTTCTGTGTTTTTTAATGTTTCAAGGATTATTTGTTTAGCGAATCGTTTGAAATAATTGCGTGTGTTTTCTGATTCAATGAATGAGGAGTTTGCTGGTTGATGTTGTGCTAGTTTCTTTTGAACTGTTTCAAGAAGTCGAATGTCTTGTTTGCTGAGTTGATATTCTGCAGGAAGTAAAAAATAGAGTTTTTCAGGTGATTCTTTTCGAGAATAAAGGGTTACTGTTGCTTGTTTTTCAATGGTTGATCCAATAATATAGGTTTTTTCAAAGATTGCATCTGGTGGTGGTTGTAGTTGAATGGATGAATCAATAAAACCTGGGCGAACATATGGGCGAATGTATTCGTGAAAAAATGTTGCTGCGGATATTGTTTCTGGGAGGAGTTGAAGATTTGGTGTTTTTAATCGTATTTGTTTTAATGATGAATCTGAAAAAAGTGTTGGATGAGACCTAAGATATTGGAATTTGGAGAAAACATCAAGTTTTTGAAAAGATTCATCTTTTTTTTGTATTTTATGATTTAATTGGATTTCTTCTTGAAAAATCGATAATTCCTTTAAATATTTTAGTGAGGTATCTTGATATGCTTTGATGAAAAGTTGATGTAAACTAAGTTGAGTGATACTAGGATTTTTTTGTAAAAGATTTAATAATTCGGATCGACACGTTTTATCGGTTAATGTTGCTTGGCCATGTGGGCATTGATGGCAATAAACCGTGGTAACTGTGCTTTCCGGTTTTTTTTGTGTGCTAACAGGACAGGACATAAGAGTTTACCAACACCATTAATATGATGGTAAAATATATATTTTTGCAGATTATTATGGTTCTTGTCTGGTGAGGAATCAGTATGAGAACAAATCGTCAACAACACACATCAAAAACAAACGATTACATCCTAGGAAATTCACAGCCACGACCTAATCATTCTCTTAATCTTGGTCGATTTTATGCGTTAGATGGATCGTTAGGCGCCTCAATCTCACTTGATGTTTCAAAACCTCATGTTACCCTTATTGCTGGAAAACGAGGATATGGTAAATCATACACTATGGGAGTTTTCTTAGAAGAATTCAACCGACTTCCACCACCAGTAAAATCATTATATAGTTGCATTGTCATCGATACCTTAGGTATCTTTTGGACATTAACATATCCAAATAATAAACAAAAAAAATTACTTTCAACATGGAATAGTTCACCAGATCAAACCCCTGTTTCTCTTCTTCACACTAGTAAACACACTCCTGAAGTGTTCTCAGAATTAAAACAAAGCACCCGTTTACAACTCTCCCCATCATGGTTATCTTCTGAACAATGGTGTCATCTATTTCAATTATCCTCAAATCAACCCGAAGCAATACTGTTAACTCGATCCATTCTTTCCTTACAATCCTTAAAAACTACGTATTCTTTAAAAGATATCAAAGAAGCAGTACATAAGATTCCTACTGCGAAAAAAGAAACCATTCAACACTTGGAAAATCTGTTAGTTCAAGCTGAATCCTGGCATCTTTTCACCCATGATCATACGCTACATTCAACACTTATTCGTTCCGGTGAAATCACAATCGTTGATCTTAGTTTTTTAAAAAGCACTCATGTAAAACAAGTCATTACTGGTATCATCGCTGAACTCTTATTTTATGATCGGATTAATAAACGAAAATCAGAAGAATATCAAGATATCAAAAACCAACAAAAAACACAATCTTCACCATATATCTGGTTAGCTATTGATGAAGCACATTTATTCTTACCTGAAAAAAAGAGTTCATATGTCAAAGAAGTGCTTTTACATAACTGGTTACGTCAAGGAAGACAACCTGGATTATCGGTGATCATGGCTACACAACGACCAAGTTTCATGGACCCTGAAGTCCTCTCTCATAGTGACATCGTCATCTGTCATCGTCTTACCGCTGAAGAAGATATTCAATCGTTAACTAGGTTACGACCAACCTATATGAAAGCAGATATTCAGGAAACCATTAAACAAATTGGCACCGAAAAAGGAGTAGGTCTTATCATCGATGATATCGTTGAAACAGCTCATATCATTCAAATACGGCCTCGAAAAAGCTGGCATGGAGGAGGAGAACCAACACCACACGCGGAAATAATTAAAACGGAGAATGATTCAGAATGAACTCCATAAAACCATTCCATTTTTTGGCTAACCAACATGCTAGTATGTGGATACCTATTCGTTTATTGATTAGTATCGCTATCATCTCTTTTTTCACTGGATTAGTGGTCATTGGTTCTCAAATTGCTACTGATACTATTCAAAAAGATCAATTCACAAATCAACTCACTGATTTCAAACAATCAATAGAATCTCTGTATCAACATGGAGAAAGTAGAAGTATTAATCATCCTTCCACTCATCCAGGGTCAAAACGAATATTTCAAATCACTGTTCCTGAAACTATTCCCTTTGTGTTTATTGGAAAAAAACCTGAAGAACCCTCTGATTTAATGAGTAGTATACGATTTCAAACAGAAAAGAAAACAAACATGATCTGGATTAATGCTGAAATCCCCATCGTCCAAGGAATATACAAGAATGATCAATTTCATCCTCAAAAAAATCAAACCGGATTGGAATTGAGCCCTGGATCATATTGTATCACAGCTGAACTAGTCTGTGATTCAACAACTCAATTCATTCTCCTTTATCATTGTACGTAATCCTCAAGTTTTTTATGCAGCAAATAATTCACACCACAATTTTATATATTCTTAAAACAATTTAAAAAATAAAATAAAAATAGGTTCATCAAGTAAACTGTATCCTACTCCTGGACCAATAAGGGTAAATAACAGGATTATATACAAAGAAGGACTGCGTATGCCAACATTTTCAATAGATCACAAGAATTATTTAAACGTCACCGAACAACCATTATCCGGAAGCTCACTATCAAACTGGCTTAAGATTCTTGCTGAAAACCATTTTGATATCGATTTTCAATTCATCCCTCGAGCAATCTATGTTACTGCTATGATGACTGCACTTGCTCCTTTTAGATATTACGAACATCAAAAATTTCATAAAAAACTTACTCAAATCACCGTAAAAGAACCAATTTTTATCATCGGTCATTTTCGAAGTGGAACCACTTTTTTACATTACCTCCTAGGTCAAGACAAAAATCTTGGTTACGTATCAACTTTTGAAACCATGACTCCGGGAATGATCATTGCAAATGAAGAAATGTTTTGCAATCTTGTAAAAAATCATCTTCCAGCAAAAAGACCCATGGATGATTTAGAAATGCATGCGACCCTTCCCTATGAGGAAGAATATGCGATAGCAAATATGAGCAAATATTCATTTTACCATGGATGGTATTTTCCAAGAAGATGGAATCATTATTTTAACAATTATGTTCTTTTCAAAAATAGTTCAACGAAAAAGATCAATGCGTGGAAGAAAACATATGATTATTTCCTCAAAAAAATAACGTATAAAAACAATGGAAACCATGTATTACTCAAAAGCATTGTCAATACTGCTAGGATTAAACACTTAGTGGATATGTATCCGAAAGCTCGATTCATTCATATTCATCGAAATCCGTATCATGTGTACAAATCAACTTGGAAACTTTATCAAAAAATTCTTCCCATCTTTTCTTTTCAACACATCGATACCAACACACTAGACCATTATATTTTAGAAACCTATAAAAAACTGTTTAATAAATTTCTTTCAGATAAACACCTTATCCCTAAAGAAAACCTAATTGAATTTAGTTATGATGAATTCACACAAAAACCCGTAAAAACCCTGCAAAAAACATACCAAAAATTAGGATTAACTGGATTTAATGAAGCAAAACCAGATTTAGATGCATACGCAGAAAAACATAAGAATTACAAACCAGCTCAATACACCTTTACCAAAAAAGAAAAACAAAAAATCCTTAAGCATTGGAAATTCATGTTCGATGCTTACCAGTACCCACAATAAACAAAAAAACTAAAGTAACGTTCCAATTAAAAAGGAAAAAATCCCCAAACCTGATGCAACGCGTAACAAACCAACTGTTTTAGTGGTATGATTCACATCCTGTAACGTTTTTATTACTGCATATAAACCAAGAATATTAACAAAAATAATTGAAACGACATAACCGATTCCTAATTGATTAAGAAGATAAGGTAATGGAGTAACTAATGCCCCACATATAATAAAAACCGATCCAATAATAGCTGCCTTTTTTTTGCCAACATTCATCGGAAGCGTTTGTCTAATTCCTTCATCACCTGAGACATCTTCGACATCCTTTAAAATCTCTCTACCAGTAAACAGTAAAAAAGCGATGATAGAAAGAAAAATTGAAGCAAAAGGCTGATGTAATGCACTACTACCAAACGTAAATGACATCGACGATAGAAATGCAACAATCACATTTCCAGCAAATCCCATTTTTTTGAAAAAGTATTCATACAAAAAAATAAACACAAGCGTAAATAACACGATACCAAAACAAATCAGATTGATAAAATAAGAAATAATGACTCCACTTGCAAATAAACCAAGTGAAAGAACCAATAACTCGTTTGGTTTCACTCGTTTTGAAGGTATTCCTCTTTCAGGATGAACGATAGCATCAATTTCTCGATCAAAATAATCATTTAATGGCATACTCCCTGCACCAAGAAGAAAGAAACTAATCATTGCAAGGAGTAACGGAACTGATACATATGATGCACCAGCAACAAGGCCACCAATATAAACTACGGCAGGAACTAATAAGGAAGTGAATAGTCGCAATGACTCAAGGTATGCTCGTAGTTTAATGGAAAGATTCGACATCATGGTGAGCATCAACACAAAGATTCAACTTTTCTGATTTTTTCTATGAGGATTATGCAAAGTAGCATAGTGAGATACCATGCATAACCTGTTTCTATAAAAAAATTCGGTTAAAAACAACAAAATTAAAATAAAAAACAAACAGCATCAATAAAATTAGTTTATCAATAATACTAAAAAGTATAAGAAGAATAGAAGCAATAAAAATATAAAAAACTTGTTTAATTAATCTTTTTTACAAGACAGCACCAACAATAATTGCAATAATCCCAATAGCTGCTGCAGCACGAATCAATCCCACACTCCTCTCTGTATTTGCCAAATCCTTTAATGTTTCCTTTATGGCATAAAGGCAAATGAGATCAACTATGCTAATAAAAATCAAATAATAGATTTTCAGTTGACCAAGAAGAAATGGTAACGGAGAAAGAATGATTGAAAAACCTAGAAACACCGATCCAACGATTGCTGCATTTCGTTCCCCAATCCTCATTGGCAGTGTATTTCTTGATAACAAATCCCCTTTTACATCCTGAACATCTTTTAAGGTTTCTCTACCGGTAAACATGAAAAAGACGATTAATGATAAGACAACTGATGAAAATGGTTTCCCAACAGCTGCTCCACCAAACGTAAAGGACATCGCTGACAAAAACGCTACTGCTATATTTCCAGCAAGTCCATAATTTTTAAAATAAACCTCATATCCATACAAAAATGTAATTGTGAATAACACGATCCCTAAACAAATCCAGTTGATAAATGATGAAATAATGACGGCAAGTCCAAAGAGTAATATCGAAAAATAAAGTTCCTCCTTAGCAGTTAATCGCTTTGATGGAATGGGACGTAAGGGATGAGAGATTTTATCAATATCTTTATCAAAATAATCATTAAACGCCATACTTCCTCCACCAATCAGGAAAACAACAGCAGTTGCAAGAAGAAGCGGAAAAGACAAATATGGAGCCCCAGCTACGATACCTCCGATATAGGCACCAGCTAGACCAAGAATAGAAGTAATTGGTCTCATTGATTCAACTAGAGCTAGACTTTTAATGGATAATGGTTGATTCATAAAATAATCCCCCAGGAATAATGATGATAATGTTCACTATTTATTATGTAACACATTCACTATTTATATATTTTCATTTATTTTTCTCTGC
>CAZYLG010000095.1:0-9082 GCA_964648565.1 uncultured Thermoplasmatales archaeon | reverse complement strand
CTTGTTCTACTCCTTTGCTTCCATCTTCGACTTGTTTGGTGTTTTCATCCATGCTGCTAACTGCGCTTTCAATCTCGGTTTGAATACCTTGAATAAGTGAACTTATCTGTTGTGTTGCTTGACCGCTTTCTTCAGCAAGTTTTCGTACTTCATCGGCGACCACAGCAAAACCTCGGCCTGCTTCACCTGCTCGTGCTGCTTCAATTGCAGCATTCAATGCTAACAAGTTGGTTTGTTCACTGATCTGATTAATGGTATCAACGATGTTACCGATCTCTTTGCTTTTTTCTCCGAGTGCACCAATTTTATCCGCACCTTCTTGAGTGGTGGTTTTGATGAGTTTCATTTTTTCAGCGACATCTTGAGATGCTTGTTGTCCTTGACTACTGCTTTCTTTTGCTTGTTGCACTTGGTTGATCATGTTTTCACTGTCTTTCGCCGTGTTTTGACTACCACTTGCAACTTGTTGAATGGTACTTCCCACTTCTTCCATGCTCGCGTTGACTTCTTCAGCACTACTACTGAGTTCTTCAGCACTACTTGCTACTTGTTGTGTGTTGGTTTTCACCGCAGCTATGGTTTCTCTAAGTCCTTCTAGCATAGCAGTGAATCCATCAGCGAGGTTTTTCACATCTCCTTTTGCATTGCTGACGTTGAGATCTTTGGTGAGATCTCCATTTGCTACGATCTTTGCGTTATCAGCGATATCTGCTACTGGTGCAGCAACGTTATCAAGCATGTTGTTCAGGCTTGCTGCCATCGCACCAATTTCATTTTTACTGGTGGCACTGCTTCGTTTGCTGAGGTCTCCGGTGTCAGCTAGGTCTTTGAGTTCATTTCCAATAGTTTCAAGTGGGCTGGTGATTGATTTGGTAATGAAAAACGCAAGTGCTACACCAATGAGTACTGCTGCAGCAATAAATGTAACAATCATTGTATTAGCAGATGCCTGTTCAGCGGCTAAACCCGTTAGTTGAGAGTCAACTAATGCTTCAGCTGCTGCTGAAAAGTCTCCGCCGTAATCAATTGCTTTTTGATTCAGTGTTGCTAACCCAACTACTTTTTCAACGTATGCTTCTTGAGCAGTTGCATAGGTATCTAATTCATCTAATACTGAATCAATCTGGTTGATGTTGTACTGATCATCAAATTGTGTTCTTAGATCTTCACTTAATGTTTTTGCTTCTTCATAATAGCTGACGAATTCCTCTGCATATGTATCATCTTCGTCTAATTGATACTTGAAATTCTCCATTCTCATTGCATTGATATTATCAATGATATCATTTGCTTGACTGAGCATTGATCGTCTTGATTCAAGTTGTGCAGCGGTTAACCCTGAAGATATTTCCTCAGATAATTTGTCATCTTGATCTGATATTAGCTGGTTGATTTTAGGCATTAATGTAGCTGCTGCTGTATCCATATTAGTTGCTGCACTTTCACGTTCATCCCACGCAGTAATGTAATCTACTAGGTTGGTATCGTAATTGGTAAAAGCATCTTTGAGGTCATTGATCTTCTCGATGTCTGCTTGTTCAGCGAATTTCGCTTTTAACGTTGAGATCTTTTCTTGCATGATCGGTCGGTATTCATCTATTGCTGTTTCTGGTGTTTTTCCTCTTCCACCATAGTCGTCATGTCCTACGATCATGAAGTTTTTCATTTCGCCACGATATTGTTCTCCGAGTTGCCCTAGTTCAGCGGCATCATTTGCTTTTTCTGCTCTAAATCCGACACCATCCAATGAATTGTATCCTACTACGCCTACTGCTGAGGCGACAATGATCAGTGCGACGAATCCGATGATTAGCTTCTTACTTATTTTTATGTCATCCCATGTTCCCATCTTTTTCTCTCTCCTAACTTATTTTTTCATATCTTCTTTTCTTTTTCTAACTATCTATTTATCCTTCCATAGAGTGCTATGGATCCAAGAGGATAAGGAGCCCACTAGCAAAATGTTAAGCCACTTTGGAGGTGAAAAGGAAACATTTTACCATAGCAGACCCATCTCTCCTCTCCAAGTCATAGGTTATTTGGGTGAGTGAGCGGATTATCTTTATTTAATCGTAACTTAATTTTTCTTCAATCATTCTTAAAAAATACATTAATTTCGCAAATAATAAATGAGAATTAAATTTATTTTTTTAAATCAAAAAAATTAGGTTGAAGACATATTTTCTAAGAATGTTTTTCCTTTGTCGGAAACAAAAATTCTTTTTGCTTTTCCACTGTTTTTTACTGAGATCAACTGATTTTCCTCTAAAATATTAATTCTTTTGGCTGCGGTTGCATACACGATATCAAATTCATTCATCACTTTTTTAAAGGAAACAGATGAATTATTCAGATTTTGATCATTAATAAATTTCAGTAAACATCCAACTTTATCGTCGATATAAACATTAGTAATATCTTTATCTGGCAAATGATGCAATTCCTGTTTTAAAAGAGATAACTGTTGATCATCAAATATTGATTCATCGGTTAAAACCAAAAAAATGGCGTTACTACTTGATATGATTTCATTGATCTTTAAAATGAATTTAGCAACATAATCAAAAGAATACTGTATTAAAAAATAATGGATACTATCTAAGATAATCAATGGTTTTTCATGAGTACGACAAAAGTCAATAACCATATTACGAAACGAATCAGCATCAATAATCTGATGATATGGTATCGTTTTTTGCATACTAAGCAAACAAAGATCTGCATTGAATGATGTGTTCAAATAATCAAAAAAATAAGAGTGAGGTCGAACAAAACCTAATATATCATAACCGAAATCTACTAGTCTTGACACAATTGTTTTTTTCCCTTCAACACTTTTTGAAATCAAATAACTCCGACCATTAATAATTTTTTTATGATCCTCTATTTCATGTGTGATATCTTTTCCGATAAGAATAATGCCGGAATTCTTATTTGATCCTTTAATTGAGGAAAATGATACATTTAAAACTCGTTTAGCACCTTTCTTTGTTGTGAGGGTAACTTCCTTTAGGGATGTTTTTTTACCTTCTTTAATTTCATGTATATTTCCCTCTATTTTCTCGATATCATTAAAAATATTAAGATTGCTCATCTTTTTTCCAACAATCTCTTCTTTCTTATAATCTGTAACTCGTTCAGCAGTCGTATTCCAGGTGGTGATCCGAAAGTTTTCATCAATTGATATAATCAGTTCTGAGGCGCTATCAAGCAGATTTTGCAAATAATTTTTTGTTTTCGCTGTTTCTTCTTCAAGATCCTTTCTTTTGGTAATATCCATACAGGTTAACATCCAACAAATGGGGTTTCCCAAATCATTTACAACTGTTTGAAAAGATACTTGACCTGTAAAAGAGGATCCATCATGCCGTTGAGCATATGCAACACCCTCCCAATGGTTCTGATTTTTTAACGCAGTAAGAAAACGATCTGATGTTTTATCATGGTTCCATAATGATTCAACTGATTTATCAAGGATTTTTGAAACATCCTCATACATCCACATTTGTAGAAATGATTGGTTTACAAACGTTATATTTCCATCCAACGAACCAAGAGCAATCCCGCTCATCGAAGACTCAATCGCAGCATTTTTCACACACATCTCTTTTTCAATCTTACTTTTATAAAGCCCCATTTCAATGGTACTTTGTAATGATCTTTTTTCAAAAGGTTTTAAAATATAGCCAAAAGGCTCAGTTACTTTTGCACGTTGCAGTGTATCATCATCTGCATATGCAGTTAAATAAATAACAGGGATCATGAACTTTTTTCGGATCAATTCAGCAGATTGAATCCCGTCCATTTCCCCATCAAGCTTAATATCCATCAACACTAGATCAGGACGATGCTCACCTGCTTTTACAATTGCTTCCTCACCACTAGAAACAATATCTGAAATACCGTATCCTAACTTTGTTAAATCTCTTTTTAACCCAAGAGCTACGATGGATTCATCTTCAACGATTAGTACTTTAGCATCATTCATACAATAACCTTTTTTTAACCATATTTTTTGAGATTATTTTTTCTTAAATCTAATTTCAAAAACAGCACCATGATCATTATACCAGTTAATCGATCCTTTAATTTGTTTTACAAGATTTACCACAAGTTCAAGACCAAGAGAAGAAATAGTTTCTTTTTTTATCGAATCAGAAATCCCTTTTCCATTATCTCTAATGATTAATTTGTATTGACTATTATCTTCAGTTAAATCAATCTTAATTTTTCCTTTTTCCCCATCTAAAAATGCATGTTTACAAGCATTTGAAGCCAGTTCATTAATAATTAATGCAAAGGGAATTGCTACCGTAATATTCAATGATATGTTTCTACAATCACATTCCCACTTGATGGATTTTGATTTTGAACTATATGAAGGGATAATATCCTGAAGAAGACTTTCAACATACTCTTGAACAGAAATCTCTGCCAAATTATCTGATTTATATAACTGTTCATGAACTCTAGCTATAGATTGAATACGATGTTGACTCTCCCTATTTTTCTCCAAATAATTTGTTTTATATATCGAATCAGATTGCAATTTCAGCATTGAACTAATTATTTGAAGATTATTCTTAACCCGATGATGGATTTCTTTAAGAAGTGTTTCCTTCTCATCAAGTGCAACTTTCATTTGATCTTCCCGGATCTTTCGGTCTGCAATCACTGAAAGATGCCTACTTACTCCATCAATCAGATGACGCTCCTCCTTAAGAAAAGCACCTTCCCAGGCATTAGGTCTTTCCTCCGAATAACAAACCTGAATACACCCTCTTTTTTCCCCAGAAATCACAATATCAGACGAAAGACTCCAAGGTGTCTCCTGAAAGTTTTCAGAAGTAAATGTTTTATCATCAAAAACAATCCTATCACACGTAATCTCAGGAAACTGCCATGAAGAAGGAATTAATTCTACTACACTTTGAAAAATAGAATCTAATGAATTTTCATAGTCATCAACAAGTTTAGAAACCTCATAAAGACAATCTAATTCCTTAACTCGTTCATTAAGCGAACGAATCAATTGATTCTTTTCCTGTTCAATTTCTTTATTTTTTGAAATATCACGAGCAATAGTTGACGCTCCAATTACCTGCCCTCTTTCATCTTTGATTGGAGAAATGGTAAGAGAAACAGGGTTTTTTTTGCCTTTTTTTGTTTGTCTCACTGTCTCAAAATGATTAATTTTTTCTCCACTACAAATCTTATCAAAAATCTCTGATAGTTCACATTCCCGATCCTTTGGAAAAAGAACAGAAATGTTTTTTCCAATCATCTCCTGTTCAGTGTATCCATAGATTTGCTCAGCTCCATCATTCCAACTTGTGATTGTACCTTCAAGTGATTTACCAATAATTGCATCATTTGATGATTCCACAATTGCTGCAAGCAAACGATTCCTTCTCTCCGTCCTTTTTTGTTGAGTGATATCTTTCATTAATCCGACAAATTTCACTATCTCCCCATTTTTATTGAATATAGGAAAACTTTTAATTGAGAAATATTTATCAAAAATCTTATCTTCACATTCAATGATCTCAGGCTTTTTGGTTTGAATTGATTTTTTAAAAGGACAGAATTCACATGGTTCTGATTTATCAAAAAAGAGTTCATAGCATTTACTATTAACAACCTCCTCTGGCTTCTTAGTTAATAAGACTAATCCTTTTTTGTTTATTTTCTCAATGGTATAATCTCTATTAACAATCAACATGACGTCTTCAAGTGAATCAAAATATCGTTCCCAATCCTTATTGCTCTCACCCATATAATAACAATGCTTATAAACGATGAGAAGGGATAAAAGTTTCGTTAAATTTTAAAAAAATAATAATTTTAGAAATTCGTAATTCATGACCAATATTTTTCAAAGAAAAACAACAAAGATTTCAAATTTAAAAGATTTTTAAAACTTTTAATTTAGCAAAAAAAACAACTAAATTTTGCAGAATTCTCTCTCCCTATTTTCTCCCGTAACAAAAATCAAGTGAAAAAATTTATTTTTTTAGACAAAAAATGTTAATAAAAAATAAAGGAATAAGGAAAAATAAACCTTCTTTCCTTATCCACCAAGGATGGTTTTCATTTTTTATTTATCTTTCTTCGTTGATGGTTTTGTTGTGTCGTTTGAACTCTTTGCTGTGGTGTTTTCTGAAGCATCTTCAGTTTTAGTGGTAGTTTGTGTTTCGTTGTTTTCTTCAGTTTTTGATGTGGTTTCTTTTGGAGTGGAGGGTACATCATTGCTTTCTTTTTTCTCTTCGAAATGATGTTGAGCGGCTTGTTGTGCTTGCAAGATTTTTTCGTAATCGGTGGATACCATGACTTTTGATAGATCAAGGAGTGTGAGTAATCGTTTTTCATCTAGGACTCCGACGCCATCGATGTAGTTTTGATCGATGCCACTGGTGATCATTTCTGGAGCATCTTGAACCTTTTTTCCTTCGATATGCAAAACTTCTGTGGCACTGTCAACAACCATACCAACGGTGTTCCCGTTGACTTCAACAACCAGGATTCGGGTGTCATCATCTACATCTTTTGATGGAAGACCAAGTTTCATAGCAAGATCATTGACCACGACAATGCTTCCTCGCAGATTAATAACTCCTTTGATGTAACTTTCAGTGTTCGGGATGCGAGTTACATCTTCCCAGCGGATGATCTCTTTGACTTCGTTGATATCCACACCGAATTCTTCTCCAGCGATTTTAAAAATAACGAGTTGTCGATCACTAGATCCATGTTTTCCAAAACTATCTTTTTCTGTTCCTACTGGCATAATCTTTCAACTCCAGTTAGGATTGTGTTGGAGAGTCAGAATAATCTTCTGACTCTGGATTTTCTTGTGATTGTGTAGTAGTTGGTGTCTCTGGTTTCTGATTCTTTTTAGCAAAAAGATGATGTTTCTGTTTTTTTACCGGTGTATGCTTTGCAGTACTGTGTTGTTGAGATGGTTGTTGGTATGAGCTATCATGTTGTTTGTAATCCTGCTTATATGAACTGTCCTTACTTGTCGAAGTGGTTCCTTGATCATTGATCTTAAATCCATCAACGATGTTTTGCAGTTCTGCTGAAATGCTTGACATTTGTTCACTGGCACTAGCCACTTGTTGCATGCTACTGGTGACTTCTTGGATACTTGCGCTTACTTCTTCAGCACCACTAGCGTTTTCTTGAGCGACACTTCCCACTTCTTCAGCGCTTTGACTGACCGCAGCAATTACTTGTGGTAATGCTTCAAAGGCTTGTACGGCTTGTTCTACTCCTTTGCTTCCATCTTCGACTTGTTTGGTGTTTTCATCCATGCTGCTAACTGCGCTTTCAATCTCGGTTTGAATACCTTGAATAAGTGAACTTATCTGTTGTGTTGCTTGACCGCTTTCTTCAGCAAGTTTTCGTACTTCATCGGCGACCACAGCAAAACCTCGGCCTGCTTCACCTGCTCGTGCTGCTTCAATTGCAGCATTCAATGCTAACAAGTTGGTTTGTTCACTGATCTGATTAATGGTATCAACGATGTTACCGATCTCTTTGCTTTTTTCTCCGAGTGCACCAATTTTATCCGCACCTTCTTGAGTGGTGGTTTTGATGAGTTTCATTTTTTCAGCGACATCTTGAGATGCTTGTTGTCCTTGACTACTGCTTTCTTTTGCTTGTTGCACTTGGTTGATCATGTTTTCACTGTCTTTCGCCGTGTTTTGACTACCACTTGCAACTTGTTGAATGGTACTTCCCACTTCTTCCATGCTCGCGTTGACTTCTTCAGCACTACTACTGAGTTCTTCAGCACTACTTGCTACTTGTTGTGTGTTGGTTTTCACCGCAGCTATGGTTTCTCTAAGTCCTTCTAGCATAGCAGTGAATCCATCAGCGAGGTTTTTCACATCTCCTTTTGCATTGCTGACGTTGAGATCTTTGGTGAGATCTCCATTTGCTACGATCTTTGCGTTATCAGCGATATCTGCTACTGGTGCAGCAACGTTATCAAGCATGTTGTTCAGGCTTGCTGCCATCGCACCAATTTCATTTTTACTGGTGGCACTGCTTCGTTTGCTGAGGTCTCCGGTGTCAGCTAGGTCTTTGAGTTCATTTCCAATAGTTTCAAGTGGGCTGGTGATTGATTTGGTAATGAAAAACGCAAGTGCTACACCAATGAGTACTGCTGCAGCAATAAATGTAACAATCATTGTATTAGCAGATGCCTGTTCAGCGGCTAAACCCGTTAGTTGAGAGTCAACTAATGCTTCAGCTGCTGCTGAAAAGTCTCCGCCGTAATCAATTGCTTTTTGATTCAGTGTTGCTAACCCAACTACTTTTTCAACGTATGCTTCTTGAGCAGTTGCATAGGTATCTAATTCATCTAATACTGAATCAATCTGGTTGATGTTGTACTGATCATCAAATTGTGTTCTTAGATCTTCACTTAATGTTTTTGCTTCTTCATAATAGCTGACGAATTCCTCTGCATATGTATCATCTTCGTCTAATTGATACTTGAAATTCTCCATTCTCATTGCATTGATATTATCAATGATATCATTTGCTTGACTGAGCATTGATCGTCTTGATTCAAGTTGTGCAGCGGTTAACCCTGAAGATATTTCCTCAGATAATTTGTCATCTTGATCTGATATTAGCTGGTTGATTTTAGGCATTAATGTAGCTGCTGCTGTATCCATATTAGTTGCTGCACTTTCACGTTCATCCCACGCAGTAATGTAATCTACTAGGTTGGTATCGTAATTGGTAAAAGCATCTTTGAGGTCATTGATCTTCTCGATGTCTGCTTGTTCAGCGAATTTCGCTTTTAACGTTGAGATCTTTTCTTGCATGATCGGTCGGTATTCATCTATTGCTGTTTCTGGTGTTTTTCCTCTTCCACCATAGTCGTCATGTCCTACGATCATGAAGTTTTTCATTTCGCCACGATATTGTTCTCCGAGTTGCCCTAGTTCAGCGGCATCATTTGCTTTTTCTGCTCTAAATCCGACACCATCCAATGAATTGTATCCTACTACGCCTACTGCTGAGGCGACAATGATCAGTGCGACGAATCCGATGATTAGCTTCTTAC
>CAZYLG010000094.1:0-9107 GCA_964648565.1 uncultured Thermoplasmatales archaeon | reverse complement strand
TAATGTATCCATTGGTGGTAAAATAACAGCTCTAAAATGATTTTTTCCATACGTGGAACAAAAACCAGATCCAGGTACCACAAGGACTTGGGTTTCATTTAACAAGTCTAGGACAAATTCTTTATCTGTATTCCAGATTTTTCGTTTCATTGCATCAATTTTTGGGAAGATATAGAATGCTCCTTCTGGTTTTGCTGTGGAGATACCAGGTATTTCGTTTAATCGGTTGTATGCAAAATCACGACGTTTCTTCAATTTGTTATTTACTTTTAGGACATGGTCCTGCGGTCCTTTTAATGCTGCAATACAAGCTCGCTGACACACTGAGTTTGCACATAATCGAGAACGAGCAATTCTCATAAATGCATCCTGAACATCAGAGAGTTCACCAGATTCATGATGAAACATCACATAACCCAGTCGCCATCCAGGTACAAGATACACCTTTGAAAAACCATTAAAGGTAATTACCGGAACGTCTTTTGCTAAACTTGCTGTTGCAACTTGTTTTTCAGAAAAAGTTAAATCATCATAGATTTCATCTGAGACTAAGGGAACATTGTATTCTCCTGCAATGTCAATGATTTCTTTAACGATCTTACGAGAATAAAGAGCTCCGGTGGGATTATTTGGATTGATTAACACGATTGCTTTCGTTCGATTGGATAGTTTCCGTCGCATTTGATCGACATCTGGCTGCCATCCTTCATCTTCTAAACATCGATATGAAATTGGTAATGCATCATTTACGCGAGCGATAAGTTGATACTGTGGATAGGTAGGCCCAGGGATAAGTAATTCATCGTTTGGATCAAGAGATGCCTCTAAAAGGATTTGTAAGGATTCTGTAACTCCAGTTGTCACACAAACATCATCAGCAGTATAATCCACGTTATTTCGTTGTTTCTCTCGTTTTATAATTGCTTCACGTAATTCCAAGTATCCTTCAGAAGGAGCATAACCATTGTATCCGTCCTGGGCTGCTTCATACAATGCATCCTTCATGTGTTGAGGGGTATCGAAATCGTATTTGTTTGGGTCACCAATATTGAGGCGTAATATTTCATATCCTTTTTTTTCTAGTTTACGAGCTGGAAGAACAACATCTCGAATTGCATATGATATACCTTGCGATCGTTTCGATGCACGAATCATAGTCTCACAGCCAACCATGAAATAAAACTGAAATAAAAACCTTTGTAACTACAAAAAAAGAAAAAATATGGGCTGAAACAGTAAAAAAAAGTATTAAAACACTATTAATCTCAGCTGATCTTGTACTCATTCAAAGACTCAGAAAAACCACTAGCTGTAAGGACTTGCTGCAAGGTTTTATGGTATTCTTCGGGATCTCCTTTGAGAAGTTTTGATAAGTGTGGTTTAAGGAATTCTCCTGATTCAATATCAATTTTTGAATATTTCCATTTGGAATCAGCATGTTTGTTAATAACCATCAGTAATCCATAAGCGATTGCTCTTTTTTTAGGATGCTCGGGTGGTGAACGAAGCGCTGAAAAAAGTTTCTTTTTTCCTTGAACTCGATAGATACGAGCAAGTTTATCTACATAATCTGCAATATCTGGAAGTGATTTATATCGGGGTAAATGATTGAGAACATCTTGTTTCTTTTTTATTTCAAATGCAGTTTTGATCATCACACTTGGATTTTCTTTCAAAGAGATGATTTCGTTTGTGATTTCTTCATCATTTGTAATGTCATTAATAATGTCGAATCCATATTCATCCCAGAATGTTGAAAGAACATCATTTGGTGAGACATCAGATACGATTATGGGCTTTTGATGTAATGAAAGTAATTTTACAAGTGCGTGTTTTTCAAATGAATTTGGATGTAATGCTTCAATGAATTCTTCTTTAGATTCATAATTTGAACCATTTAGAATATAGACTTCTTGGTCTTTATCTTGTAATTGTTCACGACGGTGATCCATATTTTTTTTGATAAATAGATAATCAGATGTTTTTCCAGAAAAATATTCATCAATGAATTCTGTTTCAACCGTGGTTTCCATTGGTTTATCTTTGATTATGGAACCAACTACATTCAATGAGAAATCATCAGTTATGTCATCGGCAAGAACATATTTTGTTAATGAAAAAATAGTATTATTCTTTTTACTGGCACAGTTACGACAAAGGCCAATATGAAAATCTGCTGATTTCCAATAAAGATGAAGATATGGAACAGTTATGAGTTTTTCATCTGTGATGGCGTCAATAGAAAGATGGGGGCAATGAACCACGTTTTTATCTTTTTCATAATCAAGCGTGTTGGATACGAAATCAACAAATTCTTTTGGAGGTTTTGGTGACAATCCTGTAGATACAAAACCAGAATCCCATGAATAGATGTGAAGGTGATATTTTAAAGCGATATCTCTAATGCCAAAAATACGATATAACGGATCATCAGTGTGTTGAGCAGCAATAAGATACTCTTTAGGTGATTGTCCACGTTGAGCATAATAAACCGTTCCAGTTGGAAGTTTAGCTGCAGCTAGAAAGGGTGCTTTTTCATTATGTGCGATAAGCATAGTTCCTGCTACTGCACCGGATAAATTCCTTTTTTTGGATATTTTCTCAAGTTTTTTAACATCCTTTTTTACGTTGTTAACTTTTTCAAGAAGTTTTTTAATTTTTTTAAATCTTTTTTTAGATTCTTTATCTTCATAATCAGGTAATACTTTTAAAGGATTATCATAAAGTGATTTGGCTTGCTTAATCATGGTTTTCTCCATTGATTTAGAAGCATTTCGAACAATTGATTTTCCTACTCTTGCAGCTCCACCACAACAGGATGCAGGACGTACCTTTCGTGCCATGATTGGGTATTATGTTTGTAACCTCATATGAATTTTACCATTGCACAAACATGATAAAACAAGAGTATCATTCTTAATTTGAGGAATATAAAAAATGAATGCTGAACAAATCGAATCAATTTTTCATCAAAGGCGGAGTATCCGCAGATTTCAACAAAAACCGATTTCATTTTCTATTTTAAAAGAATGTGTTAATTGTGCTCGATTAAGTCCTTCGGGAAAAAATTTACAACCACTTGAATACATCATTGTCACTGATTCATCATTACGAAAGAAATTGTTTTCTTGTCTTCACTGGGCAGGATATCTTCCTTCTTGGCAACCATCAGAAGATGAACAACCAATGGCCTATATTGTTCTTATCAGTTCAAAAAAGAAAGAAGTATTAGTTGCTTATGATATGGGTATTGCTTCAGCTCATATTGTTTTATTTGCAGAAACTAAAGATATTGGTAGTTGTATTTTGTTAAATATTGATGCGAAAAGAATTGGACAAATGTTAAACCTTCCAAATAGTCATAAGATAGAAGGTGTGATTGCCTTAGGATATAAAAAAGAATATCCAGTTATCGAAACTGATGAGCATAACAGAAAATACTGGTTTGATGAAAAACAAGTGTTACACGTTCCAAAACGCCCTTTAGATAATGTTTTCCATGAACAAAGATATGGTTAATACAACATGTTCAGTTGACTTTCCCCGTCATTTAAATACTATTTTTTTTAAAATGTTATATATGAGAAGTGTATACTCTGCAGCCTAATGGACTTTGATATTGTACTCTCTGCAGTACTTGTGGTGTATACCGCACTGGTCTTGTATTTGACCAAATATGTGTATATTCTTGGTCGTAATAAAGGATTGAGCAGCAAGGATGCAGTGTATTACAATCGAAAATTCGTGCATATCTTTGCGGGAGGGGTTGTTGCACTTTTCGTTCCTTTGTATTCCTCTCCTTTTTATCCATTAGTTGCCGGCTTTTTATTAGCTTTAGTAACTTATTTTTCACATGAAAAAGGAGATAAATTATATTGGTTTCAAAATAAAAAAGATATCAATGATGTGACCTTTTGTTTAATGTGGGGAATATCAATTTTTGTGTTATGGATGCTTTTTGATGATCCGTATCTAGCAATTCTTCCAGCGATTTTTATGGCGTTTGGAGATGGAATTACCGGTATTATTCGGAACGCTTTTTTTGGTGAACGATCAAAACATTATATTGGAAATGTGTTCATGGCATTAACGTGTATACCGCTTGGTTATCTTTTTGGATCATTTGCTGGTTTAGCAGGTGGAGGTATGCTTGCTGGAGGAATAGCATCAGTTATTGAACATTATGAGTTTGGACTAATTGATGATAATATTTTGATTACACTTAGCTCTAGTCTCATATTGATTTTGGTTTTTTATGTAACTTTTGGATCTTTTCTACTATAGGTTTTCTTTCTATTGCCATATTCATTCAAAAGGTTTTTATCCTTTGTTATCATTATAAATATATATACTATACAAAAAAATTTAGAAAACTTAAATTATTTTAGGGGGTATTAACACGAAACGAAAAAGTTTTATGAAAAAAGGAGCAGCTATAACTATTACCTTGTTAATAACTATCATGATTTCGTTACCTTCTTTTTCAGCATCATTTCAACCTGTTGTTGAAAAAACGAACATGGAACTGACAGAAAAAAATGTGCAAACGATAACCTTTGATGATGAAATCCAATTTCCAGCAATCAGATATGATACCAATTATTATCCTGAAGAAACCGTAGCATTTGCTGGAGAACAAAACGATGTAGGATATAATACGGATACTGGAGATTCAATCCGAAGAGCAAATCAAGTTTATATCAGTGAACCAGTTGATGAAAATATACCTGGTCGAGGACGAACCGGAACACTTGACCCACCAAATCGTGATAAAGATGATTACTATCGATTTACGGTATGTAAAGGTCAACAAATAACATCTTCGATTTCATCGTCTCATTCTTATGCTATTGAAATCTTAGATGAGGAGGGCGAACTTGTTGCCCAAGGAGATGAAGCAGCAACTTCTGGTTGGCATTTCATTCATATCTATGGTGAAGATGACGATCCTGCGGGTGATTATCTTTTTGATGTAACGCTTATTGGACAAAATGATGCAGATACTGGAAGTGATGCAGGTGATTCTCTTTCAGCAGCTACTATGATTTTACCTGGTGAATATACTGGTTTTCTAAGCAGTGAAGACGTAGAAGATTGGTATTGTTTTGATGTTTCAAGCGGGCAGGGAATCGAAGTTTTTATTAAACCGCTTTCAAAATCAGATTATGATATTCATTTGTATAATCCCGAAGGTGCACTTGTTCATTCAGCACAATACTATGGAGAAGACACTCTTGAATATCCTGCGGATGAAACTGGAACTTGGTCAGTTAAAATCGATATTTTCCCAGGCTGGGATGAAAGTAAATGGCCAGATGATTACTATCTTTATGGTTCAGGATCTTACGAATTAAAACTATCATTTATTGATGATGCATCTGAACCAATAATTCCAAAGTCACAACCCGATATCGTCCCGGTTGCAAAGACATTTGTTGTGGAAAATGATGATCAAAGCAACAATGATGAATATGCTTATTTGGCAGCTGTTCCCGCTGCAAACTATCTTGAAAACGGTCAAAGACATCTTTCCCCAATTGTGTATCAAGGAATTGATAAAGTTTCAACTTGGTTTACTACCGTTGATGAAACAACACAATATCTGATAGATGACTGGAACACTTTTCTTAACAGGCATGATATGAGTGCTGATGTTCAACAACTTTCCTCAGATCCAGTTACTGCTGCAGCTAACATTGCAACTACTAATTGGGATTCATCAAATACCGTTGTTGTTACTGTAAATGGTGGAGAATTTTCAGACACCATTGAAACAGTGGCAGATAAAGATACTTCATTATCATCTACACCAATAATTGAAAAAGTAAGTGCTAGTGATCTTCAAGATTTCGGTGGAACAGCAGCAAAACCCATGTTTCTTGGAAACAAATGGGGAGCACTTCATTTGGTCTCAGAAGGACCTGATTTTGCAGGAGATACTGGTATTGTAACACCTCGTTACGAAGGAGTCATGGAAGACTGGTGGCCTTATCCATATGATGCGAATGGAAAAGATTATGATACTTTTTATCCAGTAACAAAAACAGGTCTTTGGTTTCCGTATGTTACAGAAACTACCGGATTAAATAATCTTAATATAATTAAATATCCGGGAGATCGCTATTCAATACCGGTTACTGATACTGATACAAGTATTGAAGTAGAAATTACAACTGAACAAGAATCTAATCTCATCGTTTACTTGATTGATCCAGAAGGAAATGTACGACGACCACATATTCCCCATTATAATGGAGGAGAAATCAAACCTATTCATCAATGGAATGGAGGTCATTGGGAGCAGGATCAAGATGAATTCAGAAGAATGATTTTTGAACCACATACTGAATACTCTGTTGAAGTTCATAATGCAATGACCGGTACGTGGACTGCTATAGTGGTACCATATTTGAGCGAGGAAGGAGAAGACGTGGGATTTACGGGTTCGTATCATATCACTGCTCAAAAACGATTATATTCTCCAGAACGAACTAATGCCGCGATGTCAGCTGCAAATGCCGCAGTGATTGCATCGATGAATCATGCACCGTTACTTTATGTAACCGAATCAGAGGTGCCAAGTGCAACTCAAAACGCTCTTGATTCACTTAATCCAAGTAACATTATTTTCGTTAATCTTAATGAAGTAAGTAGTGCAAGTGTTGGTGCTTCAGAAACCTTGACTAGTATGCAAGAAATTATTGATGCTATAAAATCAAATGATCAATCAGAGAATTTCATTACCATAACCTCTCTAGGAACTGGTGATGGATATTTCGCTCCTTCAACAATGGCAGCAGCGTATCATACCGCTCCAGTGCTAAACATTGGGGAGGCGCCTGAGGCTTTTAATGCTATTGATCAAATTGCTTCGTGGCGAGAATATGCTGGTGATTATTATCATGGATGTTTATCCGTGGGTCATCTACCACAAATAGGTGAACCAATTGATTTAAAGAATCCACCATCATGGTTTGGTCTTATTTGGTATTATCTGATGAATGATGAGTTCCCACCGTTGGGGCTTGATTTGAAATTACAATGGTTTAGCACGGTTTCAGGAAGTATCCAAAATTTAGTTGATGGATATTCATTAGATTTACCTGGTAAAGAAGCATTCTTATTTGTTTCACCTAGAGATACTGATATTCGTGATGTTGCTTGCAGAGCTGTTGTGGGAAATGAATCATTTGGTGGTCATATACCTGTTGAAACAACTGGTTTTTCCTCAGCAGTTATCTGTCGAGATATTCTGTATCCTGCATTGATTTATGCAAATCCGGGTCGTGATGTGGTTACCTCACAAATGATGAATTATCCGGATGGATATCGATGGCAAGCAAATGATGGTAATGGATACTATAATTATGCTACCCGATCAATGAAAGAAACGTTTATGTCTCGAGATCGATTCTTCGAAGGCCATTGTATTTACGATAATTTATTAGAACGATATAACAAAGGAGCGGTGTTTTCCTATTATTCTGGTCACGGAACTGGAGGATCGGGTATCTCAGCACAATACAAAAATGTTGCAGAACAATTTCCACTTGCTGAAGTGACTTATGAGCATCTGTATGATTTTGATTGGTGGGATTCATGGCGTGGATACAGCGGGTATGATAACCGACAAACAAAAACAAGTCGCTGGGGTGGATCATCAGGATATAATTCACAAGAACCAAATCTATATGATTTCATTCATTTTAAATGGATGGATGAATCACTAGATAACTTGCATAGTGAAATAGAAATTTGGAGTTCTTGTACTACTGGTGAACACTGGGGACCAATCATGTATCTTTCGCATGGTTCAGCTCTATGGTATGGCGCTGCAGGATCCACGTATGGAGTTCAAGATGATTTACACAATGAATGGATTTTCCATGATGTGCTTGTTGAAGGGGATTCATTTGGGAACTCGGAATCAAAATATCAATGGTTGTTCAATCGGGATTTCACGACATTAGATCCAACCACGTTATATGGAACATCAACCTTGTTTCAACTAAGTATGGGTGGTCTTACAAATGTGAAGGTATTGTTTGGGGATCCAACCATGACTTGTTATGCACCTGATTGGATTGAACCATCTCCGATAGAAGGATAATTCCTTCATCTTTTTCTCTTTTTTTTACGTATTATTTTAAATAGAATCAGTTATTTTGCTTTTTTTGTATTTTCATGCGTTTGAAAAAAGCCAATGGTAGACTGTGGGAAATTGATTTTATTCGAGGGATAGCAATTATTCTTATGATTGCGTTTCATTTTATTTATGATTTAAATCATTACAATATCATTTATTATAAGTTGTGGACTGGACCTTTTGCTATTGCTGCAAGTATTACCGCAAGTGTTTTTGTTGTCCTTGTGGGAGTTTCATTGACTATTAGTTTCAATAAGCGAAAAAAGCAAGCAAATCCTTCTCAGATTTACGCACAATTTATAAAAAGAGGAGTGAAACTGTTTGGATTAGGATTAATTATCACTTTGGTTTCTTGGATTATTATTCCTGAACGCTTTGTTATCTTTGGCATCCTTCATTGCATTGGATTATGTATTATTTTATGCATACCTTTTCTTCGTTTTATTAAGTTAAATCTTATCCTTGGCAGTATGATTATCATTATTGGTTTATCTCTTCGTCTAATGACTTTTGATTTTAATTATTTGATTCCTTTAGGATTCTTGCCACCAAATTATTTTACTATTGATTATTTTCCCGTACTTCCTTGGTTTGGTGTGGTATTAATAGGTATATCTATTGGGCATATGTTATATCCTGATGGAAAACGACGTTTTCAGTTCATTAAACGATCAACTATTGGATTACCTGAAAAAATTTGTTTTATTGGACGTCACTCACTCCTAATATATTTTGCACATCAACCAGTGCTTGTAGGCATAATCATGTTATTTTTTATCTTGCAATAATTTGATTTAAAATAATGATTCTTATTCGAACTTAGATGGGGGAAATCTACTGATTTCCTCTAGATATAATGTAATGATTATGGTTAATCCGTAACTCCGCCTTTTTTAAGTAATACATTAAACGATACCCTCTCAAATAAACTATTTTTTCAAGAGTCAAATTGAAAATAGAG
>CAZYLG010000093.1:0-9172 GCA_964648565.1 uncultured Thermoplasmatales archaeon | reverse complement strand
ATCCATCAGCAGTCATCGGTGAAACATCAAACATAATGATAAGTGATCCAAGAAAAGGGATGAACATTCCAATGATAACGATGAGTAGGATTTGAATGAGATCGGTATTTTTACCCATGGAATTGGTGAAGATTAATTTTATTTTAAAGGTATTGGTTCAACAAAAGAAATATCGAATCATTATATTAACAATTGATAAGGTATTTATAGATTGGGCGTATTAAAAAATGCTAAAAACTCACACGGACCAGTATTAAAAAAATCTGTACCTGTTGATTAATATGACTAAACTTATTTGTGCAAAATGTATGAAAGTCCATGAAACAACAAAACCTACTACCTGTCCAACCTGCCATGCATCAAAAGAATATCTATACAATTTCAAAAACAGTGATACATTCCTCAAAAAAGAAATACCACGCATAATTAAAGAACGAAAAGACCTTGGCTTAGAAGGATTAGTAAACAGCCTTGATTCAGTAGTAATCAACACAGAACCACACTTACAGGTTTCTGCCGCAACGAATCTTATTCGATCAACTGGGCTATTATTTTCAGAGGCATTTGAAGATGAACAGTTTAAAACAATAGTACTTACCCAGCCAGATTCAGCATCATTTCTCATTCGATGTCGAAAACAAGGCTTTCAACATGAAAACAATCCATTTTTCGAATTCAACACCCATCCAAAATCCCAACACATACCAAACACCCGACTTGAAACATTTGTATTCAACACACCTGATATCGACAAATATGTTCGCATCCAAAAAAACCGCGGGGTCAACTTTCTTACTGATGACATCATCCAAGGAAAAAATTATTCCTTTATCCAAACCATCCCTTCACAATATACGGGTAACTCCATTGGATTAATCCAATGGCATAAAGAAAACAAATCATACCAATCATCAAATTCTCAAAAACTCACTATTACATTAGAAAAACCAAAAAAATCATATTTACAAAACATAAAACAACTCGATCACACCGCAACACGAGTGCGGGCTACAGATAGAGATGAAGCAATCATCGAATTCATGGAACTAACAAACTATCATTTTGATTTTGCAATTTATGTAAAACTGTTCAATTCAATTACTAACGTTGCTCGTCTTTCAGCTGAAGATTTTGCTATGGTCTTTACTTCTGGCGTAGTTCCGTATAAAAATGATGAGGAATCCGGCCCAACAGAAAAATTCATTCATAATTATGGTACACGAGTCCATCACATGGCATTTCACACTGAAAACATTGAGGAAACATTTAGTCAATTAAAACAAAACCAAATGGAATTTCTCATTGGATTAGTCGGATCAGAAAAAGAAGGATTAAAACAAACCTTTTCAAAACCATCACCATCAACATTGCTTGTTAATGAATACATTCACCGATATGGAGACTTCGATGGATTTTTCACCAAAAGTAATGTTACCCAACTTACTGAAGCAACAAAACAACAATAAAATAATCTAAAAAGGAAGAGAATATCGATATGACCTGGATAAAAACAATTGATGAATCTGATGCAAAAGGAGAACTCAAACAAGTCTATAACGGGTTAAAAGAAAAACGAGGAAAAGTTGCTAATATTCTCAAAATCCAAAGTTTACTTCCCAAAACAATGAATGATCATATGAATCTCTACACAGATATTATGTTCAACAAATCCTCAATCTCACGGGAAGAAAAAGAACTTATCGCAGTTGTTGTCTCCACAATAAATAATTGTCCGTATTGTAAAAATCATCATGCCGAAGCACTTAATTATTATTGGAAAGACAAAGAAAAAATAAATGAATTAATGAAGTCTTTAGATTATCATCAGTTTTCATTAAAAACACAATCAATACTTTCTTATGCGGAAAAACTAACTAAAACCCCGGATAAAGTAAAAGAATCAGATATCATTAAACTTAAAGAAAACAGGCTAACAGATAAAGAAATCCTGGAAATTGCATTAATTGTAGCCTATTTTAATTTTGTAAACCGAATGGCACTAGGATTACATGTAGAGTTTACAGAAGAAGAAATGAGCGGATATAAATATTAAAAAAAAATAGAAAATATGGAGGAAAAAATTATGGAAGAATGCTGCGTTTGTGGCGCAAAAGAAGAAAGAGAAAAAATGAAAAAAGTAGAGATAAAGGGAAAAACAAAATATGTTTGCAAAGGCTGTGCAACTGCCATTAAAGGATTTGCATAAAGAAGTAAAATCATATCATATAGTTGATATCATACGTGCTAGTTGGATACGACCACACTAACTCTTTAATTTCATCAATATTCATTTTCTTTTTGATAAACACCGTAAACAGATTAATTACTTCTTCTGCATGATGTCCAAACAAGTGAGCACCAAGGATTTGTTTGTTTTCTTTATCGATCAATATTTTAAAACCAGAATGTTTCAATCCAATTCGATTTGAAGTAAACCATGATGAGGTATCCTGATAATTAACGGTATATGAAATACCTTGTTTTTTAGCTTGAGTTTCAGTTAGACCAACCATTGCAAGTGGAGGAACAGTAAAAACCACACTAGGAATAGCAAAGATAGATGACTTCTTCTTTTTTTCATCTAATAGATTCGTTAAAACAATTTTTCCTTCTGCTCCTGCGACAGGAGTCAATGGAAGATTAGAATTAGCAACATCACCCGCAGCAAAAACACTAGGATTTGTTGGATTCTGCATATATTCATTTACAAAAATGCCACGTTTGCTAAAATCAATGTTTGCTTTTTTCAAATCCAAATCACCACTATCTGGAACTCGGCCAGCACCATGCACAACAAGATCTGTTTCAAATAATTCGTTTTCATTAGTTTTTACAATAAACTTATTGTTTTCCTTTTCAACTTGTTTCACCGGTTTATTTAATTGAATATTAATTCCAATATCTTTAGAAGATTCAACAAGCATGTTTACCAAATCCGGATCAAATTGTTTCAATGGTTGCTTGCTTCGATGAATAATAGTAACTTTTGCTCCAGCTCTAGCTGCAACATGGGCAAACTCAAATGAAATCAAACCTCCACCAATGAACACAATGGATTCTGGCAACGTTTCCAACGATAAAAACTGCTCACTAGTAATCACATGTTTCTCACCAGAAATGTCTAACACTCTCGGCTTTGCACCAGTTGCAATAACAAAATTTTCAGCAGTCAATTCTGTCCCTTCAACATTAATAGAATTTTTTCCAGTAAAATGCCCAACTCCTTTATACGTATCAATTTCGGCATCCTGAAAACCTTTTTTGAATTGTTGAGCTTTAGAATCAGTAAATGATTTCTTAAAATCGATTAATTCAGACCAATTAATCGACAAGGAATCAAATGAAATACCATTATGCTGTGCATCAACCACCCGATGCTTCACCTCAGCAGCACCGACAAGAACCTTTTTTGGAACACAACCACGAAGTGCACACGTTCCTCCCCACTCCTTTTTTTCAATGATTGCTACATTCTTACCATGTTTTTTCAAATCATACACAACTGTTTGAGCAGCAGCACCAGATCCAATAACGATAACATCATAATCTCTTGCCATCTTTTTCACCTAATTCATCCTTTATCCACTAAATAAGTGGTATAAACAATATTATCTTCAAGCTTTACTTACTATTTAAGGAAAGAGTACTATGAAATCAAAAAGCAGGGATTTTTTCAGATTTATAATGAAAGAAACCACCTTCTTTTCATGTCTTAGTCGTTTACCTATTCTACCGATCGCCAATTAATCTCATTTGACTTTCTGCTCTCATCTACTGCTTTTTCTTCAACTTCAAGTAGATTAGTCGGTATCTTATTCTTTTTTAGCAAATCTGCCAGAAAAACCGTATTTTCAACAAGTGTTCTTTTCGTACGATTCGTGTACAAATGTTTACTTCCTTCAGCATCAAGATAAGATGGCCCAGGACCCGCAGGTCCAACCCAATAACAATCAGCACCCGGCGGAATAGTACATCCAAAACGGTATAGACAAAAATTTATAGTTTTAGCACAAAAATGTGCACCATCCTCTGTACCGGTAACTACTGCACTGCCTACCTTATTATATAATGGATATTGTCCATTCTCCTTGTTTCCTTCTGAATACGTCCCTTCAAGACGCTCAAATACTCGTTGTGCAACAGATGAAATATTGCCAATCCATATAGGAGTTCCAACAATGATAATATCTGATTCTTTGATCTTTTTAAGTATTATTGGCCACTCATCATCATTACCCATATCTGATTTTAATCCAGATGGAACATGATAATCCACAACTCGGATAAAATCACATTGAACGCCATGTTCTTTTTCATATACTTTCGCTATATCATTACATAATCCTCTAGTATGAGAAACTTCAGGATTTTTTTTAATAGTACAATTCAGAAACAATGCTTTAAGTACCATAATATCACATTTGTTAAGTAACTCAACATATTTAATCATTGACTTACTCAACGAAAAGCAGTCAACACTCCTTTTCGATCTTATTATTAACCATTATAAATCAAAGAGATTCTGAATTCATAATTTTTATCAGTTAATGCAAAAATATTCTTAACTACAGATAATTAAATAAAAATTTAAATATTATAAAACTGCATTTGTTATTAAGAGCGTCGACAATGCACCAAAATTATCAATGGATACTTATTTCTTCATTTTTCATTATTATCTTAATGTTATCTGGTTGTTTTAATGATATAAATCCTGACACACCAGACATCTGCAGAGGGTTAATTGCTCACTATACGTTCGATGAAAAAAATGGTACAATTGCTATGGACCATTCAACGTATGAGATTAATGGCACGGTATATGGGGCAAAATGGACTGAAGGAACAATAAATGGAGCACTGGATTTTGATGGGCTAAATGATTATGTTCAAATACCAGACAATCAGTCACCTCCTCCAGAACATCTTAAAAATTTTGATCAGGGAACTATTTCTTTCTGGTTTAAAAGTGATTATATTCCAACAGACAATGCAGTAGCACCATTATTTCAATATGGAAAAAAGAATCCTTGTGAAGTGATAAATAATGCAAATGGTGGTTTAATTATTGAACTTGGTCACGATCCATTACATAAAGAATCAAAGCGAATCTATTTCACCTTTTTTTCAAATGGTTGCGAACTATATCCTTCACTTTGTTTCGATTCAAATAAGAATCTAAGAGAAAATGAGTGGTATCATTATGTGGTAGTTGTCGGCTATTATAACAATATAGGTTATAATACGGGATATTTAAATGGAAAAGAAATGCTTGATAGACATTATAATTTTGCAAATGCATTTACTGCAGAATTTTTTAAAGATGCAGTCATGCATGAATCATTATTCCTCGGAAAGGGATTTTGGAATGAAGAATTACATTATTTCGATGGAAAAATTGATGATCTACGCATCTATAATAGACCACTGAGTACAGAAGAAGTTAACCAGTTATACCATTTAAAAAACGAATGAGAAAAACAGCATACAACTCAATATCTAAAGAGTAGCAAAGACCGGAGTCATAAAAAAAATATTGCCTACTTTAAGTGATAATTAATTGCTATTTTACAATATTTAGAAATACCTCATAAGTCTTCCTCCTCCGAGTAACTTTTCTATTTAACCATTACAAAAATAAGGCCAATAACACAATAGGAGTGTAAATAATAACACCAACGATAAAAAAGAAAGGTTTACCTTCTTTACCCTGCGGGATAGAATGTCGAATCACAGAAAACAATAATCCTCCAATCACAAATCCAATTAAGCCACTTTGAATTGGACTTTGAATATAATCAACCAACAACCAGGCCAAAAATACTCCTGCAAGCGTAGATAATGACACAAGAAATCTAATAACTGAAGAAGAATGCTGCCTAACCGGAAGCGTACTAACACCCGTAAAAATGACGATAGGAACAAACAATAAAAGAGCTTGTAGCACACTTTCTTCTGAAAAATCAAAAATAACAATTCCTAACACAATATGATAAACAACAGAGATCAATTGATTAATCCCTTCTAAACGATTATCTACCAGAGTATCAGTACTATGCTGATACACATATTTTTCAATAAGATGAACAAAGATAAAACCAATAAGAACAGTAACAAAAAGAAATTGGTTTGTCTCTACCACCCCCGTACTAAAACGAGGAAACAAATCCACAAATACATAGGTTACTGAAATCCCAGCTGAAAACGAAATCACATGCGTGTAATATTTTCCACAAGTATCAATGAGTTGTTCACTAAAAAATTGAACTAATGCAAGGACAATTGCAAGGATTGCAGCAAGAACTAACATAACTAATTCACTACTTTTTGCCTTTCAAAATTTTTCTTGTTTCCTTTTTGTATGCTTCAACATTTGGTTGATCAAAAGGATCAATCTTGAGTAACCCTCCAATCATCATAGTTTCTATCATTTTAAACTGTAAAAACTGACCAATACTTGTTTCAGATTTATCAGGTAATATGACTTCCATAAACGGCCTATTTCCTTTTATAAACGCTTTTTTTACCCCTTGATAAATCGCATTCATAATATCTTGCATTGGTTTCTTTTGAATGCCGTTAACCAATCCAGCATACTCCTCATATTTTGGAAGTATAACATTGTGTTTATTGTTTTTTATTTGCACAAACGTGGTGAATTTATCGAATGGGCCTCCAAGATATAATTGAGCAACTGAATGAAGATCTGTTGACCCTATTGAATAGGTTGGTGTTAATCCAGTAAACACCTGATTATCTGATAAATTATGTTCTTTACCTGTGCTTTCAGCAAGTAACTGACGGTACCACTTTCCAATAGATTCTAAATCATCACTAAACAAGAATAAATCATGAATGTTTTTTCCCTCTTTAAAATGAAGGAAAGAACAAGTTGCAGCAATCGCAGCTGGATTTTTTTCAATATCTTGTTGTAAACACCGCGATCGCATCTTTTTTGCACCATCTATTAACTGAGATATGTTTACTCCAATCATAGCTAATGGGAATAAACCAACAGGAGAAAAAACAGAGTATCGTCCACCAACTTTTTTTGGAATTTCTAACACTGCATATTTTTTTTCTTTAGCAAGATGCCACAATTTTGAATCATAATCCGTTGTTACAACAACAGAATCCTCCGGATGATCACTATATTTTTCTAATAAATTCAAAAGAATCTCAAAATTAGCAATCGTTTCAGTAGTACTCCCACTTTTACTAACCACATTTAAGATAATATGTTCATCATTTTGTAACACTGGTTCGATAATGTTTTTAATATCATAAATAAGGTCTGAATCAACAGTATCCGCAAACAATATCTTTTTCTGATTTGTTTTCAAATTATGTTTTTTTCCTAAGATTGCTTCAAACACAGCTAATGTCCCAAGATTGCTTCCACCAATACCAACAACTACAATGTAACGTGGATCTAACTTATTTTTTTCATCAACAAGATCTAATACCTGTTCAGCTGCTTTCTCATCCATAGGTAGATTTACTGATGCCCGAACATCATCATAACCCATTTCAGTTGCCCATTGAATATTTTTAATTTCTTCAATGATTTGAGAAGAGAGTTGATGTCTTTGTTCTTTTGAAATAAGACTTCGATCGAAACAAAATTTAATTTCATCCATACGTTATTCTCCTCTAACTACACGATTTACATTTTGATTATTTAAAATAACTTCTGCATGTGCCGCAGCAAAACAAGCACCCTGCAAACTCAAATAATAATTCGTAACTAAATATAAAGGAATTTTTTTAAGAAAATTGGATTGCATGTAACTCTGATTGAATTCAGTTTTAAATTCATTTGAAAGAAAGATTTCCTTATTTTTTATAGCAATCCCTCCTGCAATAAACACACCACCAACAGATAAGAAATCTAAGGCTAGATTTTTTGCACAGCGAGCAAAAAAACGGCGGAATAACCGAAATGTTTCTTTGCAATACGCATCATTCAAGCGGTATTTACTAATCAATGCTGGTTTGTCCTCTCCTTGATTAATTATTGCAGTAAATTCAGATTCTTCAAACATTTTTTTTGATTGTAAAAATGTGTAAATATCAACTATTCCGTTTCCTGAAAGAATATCTTCATATGTAACTGGATATTGAGGATGTTTTTTTTGCTGTATAAACTTGATTAATTCCAATTCAGCATCAGTATACACTGGAATGTCAACATGGCCGCCTTCACTTTCAAAAGCATGAAATAATTCATTTTTTGTATCATACCTTAAGATCGTCTTTCCAAGACCTGTTCCACCGCCTAATAAAACTCGCGGTTTTTTCCACTCATCAACCTCTGTTTTTCGAATAGTGATAACATCAGTTTCATCATTAAAATCAATGGCATTCAAACTATAACCTAAAACTTGAAAATCATTAAGGATAAACAAGCGATTCATTGATGTTTTCTTGACAAGAGCCTTTGTATCAATATTCCATGAAATATTAGTTAATTCAACAAATGTATGATTATTTGAAACAATACCGGCTGCACCAATACAGCCTTTGGAAACGTGAATGTTGTATTCCTCTTTTGCAAATGACAAGGTTTGTTGAAGTGCGAGAAGAAAATTGGAAATATTTTTTGTTTCAAAATCAAGTGAAAAAAACAAATCAACAACCCCTGCCTTTATCCCTGCAACAGCAATATTTGTCGTGGTTCCTCCAACATCAGCACCTAATACAAAATCATCATAGTGTCTAATATCAATATTTTTTTGAAAGTACTGGGTCGTATATGACATTTCTTCGTCATTCATCATTTCACTTCTAAACTCTTTTAAATCTATTCTTTGATAACTATACCATTCCAAAAAGCAACATAATTTTTGATTTTTTCCGCAGCAGATTTTGGCTCTGGATAATACCACGCCGCATCTTTATTCACTTTATTATCCACAATGACATCATAATAGTGTGCTTTTCCCTTCCATGGACACGTTGAACGAGTATCCGACTTTCGAAGATATTGCTTTTTTACATCCTCAGGTGGAAAATAATAATTATTTTCAATTATTTCACAATTAGTGCTTTCAGCAATAACAATATCATTCCAAATTGCTTTTACCATCACTTCTCACCATCCTATGTAATGTAGCCTGGATTATAAGCCTTATTTATAATTTAATAAAATTCTAGAAATAAGTAACTATCT
>CAZYLG010000092.1:0-9210 GCA_964648565.1 uncultured Thermoplasmatales archaeon | reverse complement strand
ATACAAAACCGTACTTCTGATTTTTTTTCAAGAGTGAGATACTCTCAATCTTGATGGATGACTCACGACATCCTCCATCCCGTCCGCATCTAATTTATTAAATGCATTCGGGACTGCTTTTTTAATAATGTTCAAAGCACCATTTACATCACTGTTAATAATCCGTCCTTTATCTGTATGAAACAAACCACGTTTGCGTTTACCAACATACTTTTCATGGTGTTCAACAGATTCAGCATCATAAAAAGAACATATGCTGGTATGGCTTTCCTCTTGGATAATTACATCTATGCTTTGCTCTTCGCATTTATATGTCAGCATCTGTATCAATTTATAAAATGGAATAGATACAAAATTCTGATTGTTTCTTTTTCCAATATTGCTTTTCTGCTTCCAGTTATCGTTATGTCCGATAACCAGAAGACCTATATCATGATTTACAAGATAATCAACAATGCTTCTGCTAACCTTATGTAGATAATCATGTATTTTTTTATTGCGTTTCACAAAAAGCCGTTTCGATTTATTTCCTGTTTTTATTTTTTGCCGGTCATAAATGCTTTGCAGTCGGCTTTTATGATAATTGAAATACTGGTTGATATTTTTCACAGTCCTGCCTTTAACAACAATCGGTTTTTCACCGATGTTGTTTGCAATAGTTACAAGATTGCGAACGCCGATATCGACACCTGCAACACGGGTTCTATCACGCTTCATTTTTTTAAATGTTTTATCATAGATTATCTCTAAAACATAGCCAACAGCTTTTGGAATTACTCTGACTTCTTTAAGATTTTTTTTAATCCTTGTTTTTATTTTATTTACCGCCTCTTTTATTTTACTTGGAAAAATAAGAAAACCATCACGCAGATGACATTGTTGATTAGTGAAAATAAGCATAAACTCCCCATCTTTCTTTTTATATTTTGGAAGAGATGGTTTCTTTTTGTATTTTTCAGGATGTTTCTTATATGTTTTAATAGACCTGAAAAAACTTTTCCAATTACGTTCAACAATCCTTAAAATCTGCTGCCCGGTCTGAGCAGGTAATTGTTTATAATTTTCAGAGTTTTTCAATTGATATGCTAACTCATTATATCTAATCCATTTACCAATTTTAAAAAAACGTTGACGAACAATATAATTTGCTTCATTATACAAATTTTTAGAGAGATGACAAAAAAAACCTATTTTGGATGATGGTCTAAGCCATATTCTCTCCATACGTTTCATAATTAACACGTAATAATCTAAGACAGTATATAATTTTTGTATGATGAATGCTACCCATACTATTTGCCAATTAGTTTAAGTAACTGATTAGTCTTAATCATTAGAGATAATAAACCTTTAATAAATAAAAAGGATTATTGGTTAACATGGCTGAACAATTAAAAAAGTTAGTTTATGATAAAAAATTCATCGATTCAGATGACGGAGGGGCTATCGCTAAATGGAAAGTATCACCATGGAAAGTATTTTTTATAATGATTGCTGTTTCAATATCATTAATCATCCTATATGGTTTTTTATTCACTTCTGATTCCGAATCATTTTTTGGTCAAATTGTTTTTTATGGTATCGTTTTAATTGCAGCGATTGCTATTATTTGGCTTTCTACAAATACATTGCTAAAATTCAGAAAAATAATTTCTGGTTTTATCATTGCATTCATTCTTATCCTTGTTTTTTACTGGGCGTTGAACACCGTGTTTGGTACATATAATCTGCTTGATTTCCATCAAGGCGGATATACATTATGGTTGTTGATAACGATACTTGCTGGGATGGGAGCGAAAAGGATTGACGGTAATCTTGATAAGAATGATGTAGGATATGGATTATTAGTGTTCATTGTTCTCATTGGTGCAAATATCCCGATTAATAATGGTCAAGGTTTTTTATGGAATATGGATAATCTTATTTCTACGATAACTGGTTTCGTTCCAATAGTGGGATTACTATGACAAAATATTTTTTGGTGAATGGCAGTCCTCAAAGTGGAAAAGATTCATTCATTCAATTCATTCAGAAAGAAACAGGTAAACATATTTTGAATTATTCCACGATAGACACCATCCGTTATTTCCTAAACACGCAATTTAGTATTACAAAAGAGAATAAGGAAGGAAGAAAATTATTAAGCGACATTAAAAAAGATTTAGTCGAATATGATAAAGATATTTTTATCAAAGAATTAAAGAATCTTCCACATGAACAATATGATATTGTTTTCATTCATTGCCGTGAACCAGAAGAAATAATCAGATTTAAACAATCATTTTCTGATTTGAAAGTTATTTATATAAGAAGAAAAAACAATCATGTTCCATCTAATCGAAGTGACATAATAGATTATTCAAAAGATTTCATTGATGAAATCATAGAGAATGATAGTACAATAGAAGCATTATTTGAAAAAACAAAAGACTTCATTGAAAGATACAACCTCAGTTGATGTATACTGTTTTGTAGCAATTCTTTTATATTCACAGAAGTTTTCATTAAGTATGATAAGAAATAGTAGATTCATTCTGTTATTTATTTCAGCATGTTTCGTTTTGTTATTGGCGTATAATGTTTCTGCAGTGGATTCATCCACGGATTATTTCACACATAGTAAAACATCATCCTGATGTAGGCACTCCGTTTGATGAGTATGGTCATGGCACTTTTGTGAATTATGAGATTGCTTGGTTGTTGCAGAAGAAATGTGAGAATGCTGAGCAGATTTCATATAAATGTTTTGATTCTTCTGGTGGTTCTGGTGATAATCAGTTTTTGGATGCGTTGAAGGAAGCAGAGGATATAAGACCGGATGTGGTGAGTATTTCTGCGGGTGCGGGTATTCCCTTGTTTGATTCGGTGAATGATAATTTTTCCCGTAATCTGAATAATCTTCTCATCATTTATGTAACGGTTCTTATCGTCATTATTACGTCACTTGTTTTTTGTTTCTTTTATTTCATCAGGAAACGAAGGAATCAATGGTGATGTGAAATGCAAAACCTTATGTTCTTTTTCCATATTTCAGTATATTGATGTGGGAGATAACTATTCCAGGTACGCCTGTCCCTCAACCCCGTGCTAAAGCATTTTATAATAAAAAGACAGGGAACATGAAACATTATTATAAAAATGATAAACCATTGACTGAATATAAACATAAAATAGAATGGAGGGCACAGCAGTTATTCAAAAAACCATTGGCTTGTCCAATATCACTCTATATCATAATATTGATGCCAAGACCTAAACGAATGATTTGGAAACGAAAACCAATGGTAAGAACACCCCATATTAAAAGACCGGATATTGACAATCTGGCAAAGACAATCTTTGATGCATTAAATGAAGTGGCATTCAAAGATGATTCTCAGATATCACATTTAGAAATACGAAAAATATATCATTCAGGGGATGAAGGACCACAAACAACAATAAAAATAAAAGAGGATGGATATGAAGAAGGAGACTTGTTCTCTTATTTCAATTAAGAATTTTGATAAGCAAATTCAAAAAGCAGATGCAATACAAATCAAATTTAAATATAAATCAAGAAGAGCAAATCTTCCACAGATAGAACGATTACGACAACGATTACATGATGAACAACAATGGAACATATTAGACATTATAGATGTAGAACAGACCTTTCCAGTGATGAAGTATGCAACAGATAAAGAAATACTGGATGAAATCATCTGTGCAGTTCGCCTTGGGATACTTGTATTAGATGATTCCCAACTTCTTTTCAAACAAAAAGGAATTATTTTTCATTATAAAGGATATGGTAAAAAAGTGTTACATACTTATGTGGATGAAAGACATGGGGAATAAATTATTACAATTAACCAATTGGAAAACCATATGCAAAAATATAATATTGGAAACAGTAAGAATAGTTGAACATAATCCAGAGCATTACATTACAGTATCTGTTTGGGGTGAAGAAATCAAAGCATGTTCACGATGTTTAGGAACATATCTTGCTTCCAGTATCTTATTTATACCCTTTCTTTATCTTTCACAGTATAATATAATAAAAATAGAATTTTGGACAGTGATTATCATAAGTTACCTTTTAGCATCAGTGACTATTTTTGATTTTTTGACTGTTGAATTAAATAAAAGAAAAGGAAACAATAAAATAAGATTCATAGCGGGAACACTCTTAGGAATAAGCGGCATGACCTATTTCTTCTTTTTACCGAAAAGTTGGTTTTTCAGAATAGGAACACTCATCATGTATTGTTTCATGGCATTAGGACTTGCATTTATAACAGAGAAGGTGAGAAGAGTATGATTAAGAAAAAGCGTTTGGATATTATGAAAGATTTTGATGATGTTGAGAGTATCAGGTTATCATTTGAGTTGTATAAGGCGTGTGGTACGTTGAAATCAGAGGATTATGTTGAGAGGTTCGATATATGAATCAAGTTAAGCGTTGTGAACGATGTAATAAGAAAATAGAACATGGTCTTTATTGTATAGAATGTGGTATTGAAATGGCAGAACTTGAACGAGAAAGGGAATGAGGACTTATGGCTTATAAGATAAGATGAATGGTATTGAAAACAATCAGTGAGAAGGGGTCAAAACTATTATGGGCAAACATAAACTAATACGAATCAGTGAACAAAAACTACGGACGGATGCACATACTGCAATTAAAAAATTCATTGATGACCGATATATTAGAAATAAAACAACTTCTTTAAAACATATACAAGAAGAATTCCAGAAACCACCATATGAACTATCTGAAGGAACCGTAATAAATTATCTAAATGAATTATTAGAAAAAAGAAAGATATCAACATGGAAACAAAAGAACAGAAGATATTACGGGCCACCACAAATACCATTACCAATCAAAGTAGGTATTGCAGTGTCAACGGTAATAATAGGAATCTCAGTATTGATAGATATGTTCATCCCACCAACTTTTGTTTACCAATATATATACATGGGATTAAACTCGAAAAACATGGAAATACCCACATCAACAATGCTCCCGATTATGTGTTATATGTTATTGATAACTGTTTTTTTCACTCTTGTCTGGTATTCACAATATCAAAAACTATATAAATAAGAATAGTTTGAGCAACTCAAAATAACTCAAAAAAAATCAGTTTTTCTCCATATAACATTCTCATTCAATGAGAGTATATAAAGCCTTTAATCTATTTATGGTTCTAAAAAGATTTGAATTGGAGGAATATTAAAAATGGAAAAAGCAATGGGCACCATGATAGTCGCTCTTGCAATCGGGGCTTTACTCGGTTTTGGTGGCGGCTATTATTATATGGAAAGCCAAGTAGATGAAGCATTTACTGAAGGAATGGAATATCAATCAGAACAAACAACGCCGCAATCATATACTCAACCATCTGATTTGGAATTGGATTGGGATATAGATACATTCGACCATGCAGGAACAGTTGATGTAGATGGTAATGTAGCATCAGATACTGATATAGACCATACTATTACCATTGTAAATGATGGTGATACTGATGCATCAAACCTCTGGATTATGCTTGAAGACCCAACAACTGGAAGTTATGGTCTTGAAGATGAACTTGAAACAGAGAACACTGAAGTCACCTTATCTTTTGGTGGATTAAGCGGTATTGCTCTCTTTGAAGATGAGACATATACTGATGGATATGAAATCGGAGATATCCCTGCAGGAGCATCAATTGAACTTGACATAACCTTCACCATGTTAGAAAACGATGATGAAGATTATGAAGATGGAAAAACATACGATGACTGTGAGATTTTCATCTACGAACCTGGAGCAAACAACGTAGAATCTCTCGAATTCACGGTGAACACTTAAACATAGAGAGATTCATTTCTCTCATTTTTTTTGAGGTGTTTGACCGTGAAACGATTAGCAGTACTCGGAGTTTTATTCCTTGCTCTTTCGTTAGCGGTAGCAAGTGTATCTGCATATGATAGTACGGAACGGGAAACAATCACAATCACTTCTGGAACTACAGATTTTAGTTTTTCAGAGGGAGATAGTGGGAATACTGATTATTCCTTTTCTGTGATGATTCCTTGTTCATTTACTGAACTTGCAGATATGACAGACCCGATTGTGACTATCAATTCAACTAATGCAAGTGGATTAACATACAGCATTATTGTAAATGATGTTGTAGTTATCAACAATGCGTCTATATCGGGGATAAATGTACATGAAAGAGAATATAGTGTCATCGCTGACAACATGGCAGATAATACGACCAGTGGCCTTATAATTAACATCACTACAAACAACACAGATAACGAAGTGGATGTGTATCTGGAAGGTAATGATGTAGCATTATCTCAAGATGGACCATCTCCTGTGACTGAAGAAGATAATGAAAATCCTGCTATTGATGAATGGTGGGAGGTAACTGATAATATCACGCTTCCTAATGGATTAGGATATGACCTCACTGATTTAGATATACTCATTCATTATCCATCATGTTCCGATGAAGAAGATGAGTGGTTGAATGATACAACTATTTTAGATGGGGAGACATTCTATCATGATTTCGTTTTTGATAAAAAAATAGAAATCGAGGAAGACGATATTGAAGCGAGCACAGGGCAAGTTATCATTGAAGTAGATGATGACAATAAGGTTATCGATGCAACTTGGGAAGTAGAATATGGTAAAGACCACCATAAATATTATGATTATTTTACCAGTTTAGATGAAAGTTCATTAACGATTGAAGTCGGAGAAGAGGAAGAAGACGGCGACATTGATTGGGATGAACTTGATGAAGATGACTGGGCTATCAACGATGGAGTAATCGAAATCGATTCGATAGACATCAGTGAAGATGAGAATCTGGTGAAATTTTCATGGCAATCCCAGAGTATTGGAGATGGTGGAGATAGTGGTGGAGAAATCCCAACTGAAGAAGGGAATATCCTTGAACAAGAATCTATTTCAGGTATCCCAAATTGGTCATTGTTAGCCATCATCGGCGTAGTTATCATTGCATTCTTTGCAATATACCGCATCGAGAAGAAATAAGGACTTCTCTCTTTTTTTCTTTTTTTTTGTATACTGTTTTGTAGCAATTCTTTTATATTCACAGAAGTTTTCATTAAGTATGATAAGAAATAGTAGATTCATTCTGTTATTTATTTCAGCATGTTTCGTTTTGTTATTGGCGTATAATGTTTCTGCAGTGGATTCATCCACGGATTATTTCACACATAGTAAAATGAATGAACCAAGTGACGGTCAATGGATTTTTAAGGGTGATGGTGTGGAGATGTGTTCTCAGTCTTCTATTGTGACAATGGAAGGTGGTACGAGTAGTTCAGTTAGTCTCTCTCCTCGTTTTCGTTGGTATGGTTTTTGGGCTGATGTCCCGGGTTTGTTTTGTGGTGATTGGATGCCGACAACGGCTTTGGGTGGTATTTATTATAAAGCGTATTTGAATGGTGATGAGATTTTTAACACTGCGAATGGATTGCTTGATTATGATAATTCTGTTGTTTTGTTTTCTCAATCGTTTCCTTCTTCTGCTCGGCTTGGCGGTAATAATGGATATAAGTTTGATTCTGTGGGTTGGTCGTTGTCTTATCAGGATGCGGATAGTTCTCCGATGGCTTGGAATGAGTATCCGTCGAAGTATTCTTATTTTGCTAATATCTGGAATGGTCAGATTGGGCCATATGATTGGAATTGTTTCGGTGGTTCATTAAGTGAAGCGGAGGATGAGTTCATGCCGAATGGTGTGTTAGCTACTCCTTATCCGTTTTCTTTTAAGTTGAAAGGTGAACAGTCTGGTACGTTGAAGATTCAAGCGTTTATTTCTATTTGTGAACGGGTTGATTATTCTGGTTTTGGTTGTGTTGCTGGCGGTTGGATGCGTTCTTCCGTTCTTGTTGCTGAAGATGAAATTTCTGTTTCTTTTGATGAAATAACTGAACCAACTGTTGTTACTGATGATGCATCTGATGTTGATGATGTTAATGCAACATTGCATGCCCGTCTTTTAGAGGGTGATAACCCGATTGATGTCTGGTTTGAATGGGGTCGGACTGCATCCTATGGGGAAACAACGGATGTTCAGACGAAGAATAAAGGAGATAGTTTTTCTTTTGATTTATCTGGATTGGAAGAGGGAACGACATATCATTTTCGTGCTGTTGCTGATAATGGAATTGTTTCGTATGGTGAAGACAGGGAATTTAGGACTATTGGGATTATGGAAGTGCAAACATTGGAACCCTCTCATATTTCAGAGACTTCTGCTGATTTGAATGGTTTTCTTTTTGCTGATGGGAATGAACCTTGTGATGTCTGGTTTGAATATGGGGAAACAACGAGTTATGGACAGACTACGTTCCCTATTTCAGATGTTGAAGCAGGTGATTCGTTTTCAATCACTCTTTCATTGGCTTCTCATGGGTATCATTATCGTGCTGTCGCTGAGAACAGTATGGGAACAGTTTATGGTGCTGATTATACGATTGTTGGTAAACCTGAAGTTGAATTATTGCCGTATGAGGATTTAACTGATTCTTCTGTAACGCTTTTTGCATGTTTAGTTGATGATGGATATGGCACTAGTGCCTGTCCATCGATGCCAAGTGGAGGATTTGAGAAACATATCATAGATGGGTCTTTTGTTAGTGCTAGTTCTGTGTATGCAGAGGATGTGGATGGTGATGGTGATGTGGATGTTTTAGGTGCTGCAGCGGGTGCAATAGAGGATGAGATTACATGGTGGGAGAATGACGGGTCTGAATCCTTTACTAAGCATGCGATAGATAGTAATTTTCGGGGTGCTCATTCTGTGTATGCTTGTGATGTTGATGGTGATGGTGATGTGGATGTCCTTGGTGCTGCTTTTTGGGATGATGAGATTGCTTGGTGGGAGAATGACGGGAGTGAGTCGTTCACTAAGCATATGATAGCTGATTTTAATACCAATGAAGGTGAATTTTTGGGTGCAGAGGATGTGTATGCAGAGGATGTTGATGGCGATGGTGATGTGGATGTCCTTGGTGCTCATGAGGATGATATTACCTGGTGGGAGAACGATGGTTCTGAGTCCTTTACTGAGCATACGATAGATGGGTCTTTTGGTGGTGCTTGTTCTGTGTATGCATGTGATGTTGATGGTGATGGTGATGTGGATGTTCTTGGTTCTAATGAATATGGTCATGATATTG
>CAZYLG010000091.1:0-9288 GCA_964648565.1 uncultured Thermoplasmatales archaeon | reverse complement strand
AACCAAAAACTACCATCATCGTATTGATTACCAAAGACGTATCCCCATTCGTACCCAAATGAATTTGTGACTCCACTTGGTGAGGGAGGAATTACAATGAAGCAATTGGTTTCATTTGTGACGGTTACATCATTAAAATCTCCATTTAACCATTCCCAATTTGCCGATACGTTTTCTGATGAAAAAACGATAGAGTCAAGAAGTAATCCCTGAGGATGATTTTTTCGAAGTTCAACGGTAAGATTAAATTCTGGAGTACCAAATCTTCGTAGATAGAGATCAGCTCTTGTAACTGATCCGTTACTTGGGATAAAACTCTGGGCTGCTGCCCAATCACCATCAACAGCATGACGGATAGGAAACCCTCTGTCATAGGTTGATTGGTTGACATTAATAGTTTTTAACCAACCGTTTTCCTCGATGAATGGGTAAGAGTCATTAACATATCCACCACCAATAGCCATAAAATAGGGAGTATCTCCAATACCATCTCCATCTTGGTCTGATCCTTCATAATCGTCCCAATAATTTCCTCCAGATGGATAGCCATTATCCCAGTAATATAAACCCGGCCAAGCATTTACATTATTATCCATGAAATTATTATGATAAACTAAATTGAAATCGGAACTTGCAGCCAACCCAAATAAACCATTATTATTTAGGGTATTATTAACGATGATATTATTCTCACAATCAATTTCTATGTCAATTCCACTGTTATTGCTGTTTTTAACAATATTTCCATCAATGCTAGTATTCATACAATTTGTTTTGCAATGGATGCCATTTTCTGAATTGTTTGAAATCAGATTTCCCAGCAGTGTAGTGTTATAAGAATTTATTACCTTTATTCCATCGCCTACATTTGAATAAAAGTTATTGTTTGATATCAACGTATTATTACAATTTGTATCAAGAACCATACCATCACCGGTGTTATTGCTAACACTATTATTTGAGATGATGTTATTGGACGAATATAAATAAATTCCATTTATACCATTTATAATGGTATTATTCGTTACGTGATTATGGTTGGCATGATTATCAAGTCTGATGCCAAACGAACAGTTTATTAGAGTATTATTAAAAATTGAATTATAGGAAGGTCGTACATCACTTGGTGGTCCTCCTCCTAGGCGGATACCATAGGGGCCATTACTAACAAGATTATTACATATTAAATTATTAGAGGCATCAAACCCGAGACTTATTTCATAGCAAGTATTATTGATTATATTATTGTAATACGCTCCATCTCCAAGCTGAATAATACTATTAGGAACAACATTATCTATTACATAATTATTAATTGATTCACCGATCCAAGTATATGCATAATAACATCTTGTTACTGTATTATTCTGACTCTCTCCAATTTCAATTCCTCCACACGTACTTTTGGAAATAATATTGTTATCTGAATTGAGAATTCCTATATAAGAATTGGATACAGATGAAGAGTTACAATTATCAATATAATTGTTATTTGAATGCTCACTAATCCTAAGGATAGTTGTTGTATTATTAAAACTAATATTAGAAATGAAATTATAACAGGATTGAGTGAAATAAACCCCTTCTTCATTATTGTTACAATTACAATTATCAATAAGACAATTTTTGGAATTATTAAGATAAAAACCATAATTACCGTTTTCTAAACTAAATCCACGAATAGTTACAAAATCAACAGATATATTAAAAACATTATTCATGCTGCCTCCATCTATAATAGTACTATTCCTATTTTCACCTATCAACTCAATCGTTTTATTCACGATCACATTTTCATAATATGTCCCATTATAAACAAAAACTGTATCACCACTACTTGCATTATCAATTCCTTCTTGGATAGAGCGAACATGAGTTGCATCATACCAACTTGATTCAGCGTCATCATCGACAAAAATCATTCCTTTTGTATCTAATTCATCACTGCTTGCACTCATAAAAAGGCTAGATAGTAAAAATAATCCAATAATAAGCAGGATTGAAATAGAATTGTCTGCTAATTTCATTGTTTTTTTGCCTCCATCATATCCTGCTCTCGATTAAAAAACAGGAAATAAGAATAAATTATACAAAAATATTATAATCTTATATGTATAAAGATATTGTGGTTCATCTGTAATTTAAACATTGTTAGAATAAAATATAAAACAGAATTTAATAGTGCTATTGGGCTATTTTGTATTAAAAAGCAAGTATAAACTTCTGAAAATCCAGTTTATCAATAGAAGAACCCCATAACTGTAGAAATCTATAAATAGTATCACGAGTTGTGTTGGATAAAAAGAATATAGATTATTGTTCCTTATATCTGATTTTTTTCAAATCTGAGGGATGTTTTTCTTTACATTCTTTTTAACACAAAAATAATAGAAAAGTATATTGAGGAAACACGTATGAAAGGAAAAGTAAAATGGTTTAACTCCCGGAAAGGATTTGGATTTATCGTTGATGAAGATGGAAAAGATATTTTTGTACATAAAAATGATATTGCTCCTGGAACTCGTCTTTTTGAAGATGATGAAGTCGAATACGAAAAAGAAGAATCAGATCGCGGACCAAAAGCAGTTAACGTAAAAAAAATCGAATAATTGGTTGAAACCCAACCACATTCTCCTATTTTTTTGAAAATTTCTATAACTTCCAAATATAGGTTTGATCTATTTGAATCAACATGTAACAAACAAAAAAAAGAGTAAAAACAAACAAGAAATAGAGCGGACCATGAACTGTCCCTCTTGCGGAAGTACTCATTTATCAAAAGATTACAGTAGAGCAGAACTTGTTTGTGAAAAATGTGGACTCGTCATAGATGGTGAAATAATAGATCATGGACCAGAATGGAGAGCATTTGATAGTGAACAACGAGAGAAAAAAGCTCGTACTGGTGCACCAATGACCTATACCATGCATGACAAAGGTCTTTCCACAACGATCAGTTGGCAAAATAAGGATGCATATGGAAAATCAATCCCCGCTCGAAACAGAGCTCAACTCTATCGATTACGTCGATGGCAAATGCGGACTAGGATTAGTGATAATAGCGAACGAAATCTTGCTATTGCATTATCCTCAATGAATCGAATGTCATCAACACTTGGATTGCCTCGCAATGTTAGAGAAACTGCTGCAATGATCTATCGAAAAGCAGTATTACAAAATCTCATCAGAGGAAGAAGTATCCATGGTGTCTCTGCGGCAGTGTTGTATGCGGCATGTAGACAATGTAACGTGCCAAGAACACTAGAAGAAATCAGTACTGTTTCAAACATGTCAAAAAAGGAAATAGGAAAGAATTATCGAAATATCTCTAGAAAACTCAAACTCAAACTGCTTCCAACCACACCGCAAGATTATATCTCTCGTTTTAGTAGTCAATTACGATTAAGCCAGGATGTACAAACCAAAACCAATGAAATACTAAAAAAAGCAGCACAGAACGAACTAACAAGCGGAAGAGGCCCAACAGGAATGGCTGCAGCAGCATTATACATGGCATCAGTTCTTTGTGGTGAACGACGAACACAAAGTGAGATATCTGCTGTCGCGGGGGTCACTGAGGTTACCATTCGTAATAGATATAAAGAACTTTCAAAAAAATTAGATATTGATATCCTCATGTAAAAAAATCATTTTCATTATTTTGAATATTGAATATAAACAAAAATAAAATTAACATATGAAATAAAATCGGAGAACACAACACTATGAAATTTGAAGAACTCAATCTTAACCAACATCTTATCGAACAAACAAATAAACAAGGATTCGAAGAACTAACTCCAATACAAGAAAAATGTATCCCGGAAATCATTAAATTAAAAGATGTCGTAGGACAAGCAGAAACCGGATCTGGAAAAACCATCGCATTTTGTTTACCAATACTAGAAAAAATCGACGTTGGAAATGGACTGCAAACCATTGTATTAACCCCCACCAGGGAATTATGCATACAAGTAACGGATGTTTTCAAAACATTCGGTAAAAAACTAGGTGTTACCACCACCAGTGTGTACGGTGGTGTTGGAATTAATCCACAGATAAAAAACATAAGAACATCTGAAATCGTGGTAGGGACTCCTGGAAGAATGCTTGATCATCTTCGCAGAAGAACCATTGATCTTAGAAACGTTAGATTCCTCATTTTAGATGAAACCGATAAAATGCTAGAAATGGGTTTCATTCATGATGTCGAAAAAATCATTAGTTACACACCAAAGAACAGAAACACACTTATGTTCAGTGCAACCATCATGAGAGATATTAAACGATTAATGCATAAACATCTGAAAGATCCAGTGATCATTAAAACAAAATCACAAGTAGACAAGAGCAAATTACGTCAAATCTTTTATGATATCTATGATAAGAAAGATAAATTTTCACTTCTTGTTCATTTACTTAAACATGAAACATCAGATCTTGCCATTGTTTTTTGTGCCACTCGAAAAGAATCAGACCTTGTCGCTAAAAATTTGAAAAAACATGGAATAGTTGCTTCACCCATTCATGGAGGGATGACACAGAATCAACGAACAATATCATTAGATAAACTGAAAAAAGAAAAAACAGATGTTCTTGTTGCAACTGATGTAGCCGCACGAGGATTAGACATCAAAAACGTTAGTCACATCTATAATTATGATGTTCCAAAAACACCAACGGAATATATTCATCGAATAGGACGAACGGCTCGTGCCGGAGAAAAAGGAATAGCGATCACGTTATTAACCCGCCCGGATCATGATAATTTCAGAAGAGTACAAAGCGATAAAGAACTCAAAATTAAAAAAGCTGAAATCCCTACGTTTAAAAAAGTTCCTTTTTTCATCCCAAATAAAAAAAGACGATTCAAGAGGAATAGAAGACGAAGATAATCATCTAAATTATTTTTTTTCTCTCTAATATCCCCCTATTTTTAGTGTGGGATCCCCAAACAATTGCCACTGTTGCACCATTTTGATATCCATTTCATCTCCCGCGCCAAGAAATCGATGCAAATATGATTTAATTGCTTCTTGCTGAGTCTGACCAAGCATGTCAATGTTTTCATGTTGATACAATCTAAAAAATTCAAGTTCAAGCCATCCATCATAAATTTCAAGGTAATCATTCACGCCATTGTTATCATTATCATCCATGGCATGGGTTCCAAGTCCTGTGTTAGCAATAGTAGCAATACTTCCACCTTTCTTTTGAATAGTTAGATGCCATGCCCAACAATGAGGTGAAAGCGTAATCCTTCCTTGTCTAATCATGCTGAAAAATGAAACATCAAATTGACCATTGTTACATCCGCCAACAACGGTTACTGGTAGTTTGTTTCTATTACGTAAAAAGTTCATATAAATATTCTTATAAAAATTAAATACTCCAAGCCGGGTTAACGTTGGCGCCCAACCAGATGCATCAGGTGGAATATGAATGCCCCATGCACTAATGCCACCATGACCACAAAAATACGCAAAACCAGCACCATCATTCATGATCTTTCTAATATCCCTGCTTAAAAATCTATTATCTTCTGTTGCAAACAGTTCAACTGGATTGAAATCATCCATGATCTCAGCTGCTTTTTCCATGATCAACACTCCTTCATTGATATGAGCCTCATCATCCCAATGATCGCCACTTACAAGAATGATATTTTCAAACCAATCACTGTTACGGGTTTCTTCTTCATAGGTTATAATCTTATCAACGATGGTTGCTACCTCTCGTTTGTTTCGACAGGGAAGCCTTCCAAGTGCAATATCAGGGTACAGATCCATTTCATCAATCACACTTTCATTGTATTCTCCAAAGACATCATTATGATTCGAATTCCACGCTGAAAAATTGCCTGTGCTATCATAAATATCAGCATAATACAAATCAGAAATAAAAGATGGTTCGATGATTTCCTGGGTTCCAGGTCTGATTAACACATGGCTATACCGAACTGGAAGGTTCCATTGAGTGGATTGCCTATCCCTACCACCGACAAGAAGTACATAATCGATACCAGATTTTTCAATTTCTTGTTTAATGAAATATTTAATCCCCTCTTGAAGATCACACCCCAGTCGATCTTCTGCTATTTCCTCAACTGTTTTAACTCGGGTGCGGACACCCTGATGATTCTTATGAGTAACCAATTTCTCAAGATTGTTAACAAAATCGTCTGGAGCAATAATCAATAACTCGTAATCATCAACATCATCGAGCAGCGGCTCAGATGGTTCTTTATAGGTTATCTTAACACTAACATTATCCACAAAATACGCTTCATCTAACCCGGGTGAATAGATTACTGGATAAATCCGTACAGTAAGAAATGTTTTATGATTTCCATTTGAAAGCCCGCCACCAGTATGATAAGAAACAACACTTGAAGGATACACATCTTCACTATCATAAATATCTTCACTTTTCCCAGTTAGTGTTGAACAAGATCCATAGGCAACATCTTTTGATAATGAAATCGTTTTTGATTCAGAAAGCGTGGTTTCCACATCAATGATTTTTGTTCCAAAGGCAAACTCAAACGTTGTAATATTAACTGGAAGAACTGGCCATTGATCATGAATACTATTAAAATCTGACTCTTCTACATAAATATTCAAATATTCAGTTCCTTTAACGATTTCTGGATCAGAGAACATAAACTGTTTTTCAATCGTAGGAAACTTGGAATCATCCAACTTTTCCTTTACTTCATCATCGCCTTGAGAAATACTCATGACATATGATAGAGCTGCTGCTGAAATAATAAATGTAATAACAAGAATCACTGCCATTATCTTGGTTTGTACCTGATCCATATTCAAATAACCCAATTGTTTAATATAAAAATAAGAATATAAACATTCCGAAAAAGAAAAAAACATAAAAAATACTTTCAACCAACTCTGAAAATCACTTAAATCACATGATGTCCTATTCAAAAAATATGGGACGAACCGGTTCGGCAAATCTTCCATTGCATGGAGGAAAAGCACCACGTTGGTTATTTACACGAATGGTAAAACTATCGGAGGGAATAATTGAAGTGATGATTGATGAATTCGGTCAAGAAACAGTATTGCATCGACTTTCTGATCCATTCTGGTTTCAAGCATTATCCTGTGTTCTTGGTTTCGATTGGCATTCAAGTGGTACTACAACAGTTACTTGTGGAGCATTAAAAGAAGCACTCGATCCTGAAGAACAGGGCATTGTTTTAGCTGGGGGAAAAGGCAAAGCATCACGAAAAACACTTGATGAAATTACTGAACAAAGCACTCTATTTAATCTATCTACATCAAAAATACAAGATTTAACCTACTCGAGTCGAATGACAGCCAAAATAGATAATGCTAGTATTCAAGATCAACACCAATTATACCATCACGTGTTTGCATTCACTGAAAATGGAACCTGGACAGTAATCCAACAAGGATTAAACCTGGAACAACGATATGCAAGAAGATACCACTGGTTTTCAAAAGATGTTAACTCCTTTATCCAAGATCCTCATGATTCGATCCTTGGAGAGAAAACAAAAGAACCAGTGTTAGACATGGTTTCAACGAACAGTAAAACATGTCAGAAAACTTGTGTAGATTTGATTAATGATCATCCACAACATTTACAAAAAGACTGGGCTAAACTCACTAGACCAGCTACACAACAATCATTATTTGCTTCAGAAAATAATGACAAAAATGATATTAACCTTCAATTTTTAGATATGCCCCGTTCTATTAATTGGAAACGAATGCGCGAAATCTATGAATTTCAACCAACAGGATATGAAGAACTACTTTCAATGAATGGTGTTGGTCCAAAAACAGTACGAGCTCTTGCTTTGATCTCAGACTTAATATATGGTGAGAAACCAAGCTGGAAAGATCCAGTAAAATACACATTCACCGTTGGTGGTAAAGATGGAGTGCCATTTCCCGTTGATAAAAAAGCAATGGATGAATCAATAGATCTTATCAAACAAGGTGTTGAACAAGCTAAGATCGGTGATAAACAAAAATTAAGAAGTTTGAAAAAACTAAAAAAATTCGTTACTATGAACCAATGAACATCTAAATAGAACGATTATATGATCCTTTTTTCTCTTACTTGCAAAAAATTTTCCTAAAAAATAAATTCTAAATAATCAAACAATTGTAATGATTCTTTATCCACCAATTATCCTCATGAAACGATTCAATAATCATATCATGTAACTGCTTAAGTGCAACATTAAAAATGGTACCTATAATTTCAAAAGATTCAAACCGGTTTCCTTATCAAACACTCGAGTTATTTCATCATCGATCAGATCAATGATGCCTTCGAAAGTAGCACTTACCACAGCTTCATTCAAATGTCCTCCAAAAGAATGATGACTAGCATCACAAACATTGATATGTACATGTAAATATGGTTCATCGTTCATCATGGTAATATTTCCTATTAATGGCGCAATTTCATAATTACCAACAAATTTTTCTGAATGATACGTTTTAGTATCAACATCAAAAAGACCAATTTTTACCTCATTTGTTGCTCCAATTCCCACAATATAACCTAATGTCACCGTATACTTTTTACAAATCTTCAAAAGAGATTCAACAATTTCTTCTCCTTTATCAATCCGAACGATGATCTTATTGCCCACTTTCTTTGCCTTCATTAATGAACTGAATCATCCTCAACGATTAAAATTTTTGTTACTCTCTTTTTTGAAAAAAATAAATGAACAGCGAATCAACTAACAAGTTGACTCACTGAATAATGATATGATCTACTATTGCACACAAGGTGTTTGCTGATGAGATTCTTCTGAAAACTCATCCCACCAATTCTGCTCCCAGGTTTTATTCCACCAGGATTTCAAAGGCAAAACTGCAGTTGTCTTCCACTGACTCTTTTTCGTTTCCATCAGATGATGCCATAGTTCATCCCAATCATTTGCTTCAACCCAAGCCATATAATCCCAATCACCAGGAATACTTGCACCACTTGTGATCCAATCCCACTGAGGCACATGTTCACTTGTCTCATCTAATTTATTTTCCTTAAATAACATCCAAGCACCATTTGGTTTCTCCCACCACCATTTACCAGTTTTATATCCATTATGGACCATATGGGTTTTGGTATCTTCAACTTCGTCCCATTGCTTAATGGTTGCAATACAATCGTGAATGGTATCCCAATCCTTTGCATCAAACCAAGCGATCACATCATATTCACCGGTTACAACCCAAGTACCGATCATATTTTCCCAATTATGAAATCGTTGCCATACTT
>CAZYLG010000090.1:0-9371 GCA_964648565.1 uncultured Thermoplasmatales archaeon | reverse complement strand
GAATTGATGAAATAAGAAGAAGGATGAATGATAATTCATCAATAACAAGAGTGATACCAAATGGTTTTTCCCAACCACCAACGTTATATGAGATTGATTCAGTGGATATACGTTGAAAGATAATTGATAAATAAAAAAAGGGAAGTACTAAACTAATTGCAGTAATGATTTTTTGTACAATCTTTGTTTTTGAAAGTGTATTAACTATTGATACAACTATCGCTGCCAATAAAGGAGTAATCAATAGAAGGATGGGAACGTGTGTAATCATGTCATCTCCTCAATGTTAACCGTGCCAAATTTTTTGTAAATCCAAACAATAATAGCTAATGCTAATGCAGTATCGCAAAGATTAATTACAATCATCGTAAGCATCAGTGCTTGAGGAACTGGATCAACAAAATTAACTGAACTTTCAGTAAGAATCGGTGGAAGACCTCCTTGAACGTAACCAAGAGAGTTAAAAAACAGAATAATTCCGTTACTTGAAATACCCAGGGACATAATTATTTTTATTAAGTTTTTATTAGTAATAATCCCATATAATCCTACGAGAAATAACACCAGACCAATATTAATACCGTTTATCATGGCGGATGCTCCCATTTAATAAATAGCATGTAGAAAAGGACAATTCCCGAACATACCTTCAATCCAATAATAATATTTAACAACCAGATTGTGCCCATACTAGAAAAGAATGATTTTCCAGCAAGGATTCCTATAAGACCCATGAGAATGAAAAATGCAACTCCTGACGTTTCGATTAATGAGAGACTATCCGTATAATCTCGAAAAGTATCATATCCATAAGAGATAATAATAAGAATTACGCCCATGGCCATGATAACACCTCCTTGAAAACCACCTCCCGGAGAAAGATGACCATGGATAATTATATAGATTCCAAACAGGAAAATGAACGGTATGATTGTTCTTGAAACCGTTTTCACAATTCTTGAGGTCATGTTTTCCTCCGTATCAACATGGTTATCCCTGAGATCGTTACAAAAATGACTAATATCTCACCAAGGGTATCATACGCTCTAAAGTCAAGCAAGATGGCAACAACCGCATTTAATGCTCCTGTAAGAGACAAATGTTCAACATAGTATGTTGCTATCGTTGAAGTTAATGCAATAGGATAATTACGAAGTGTTGATGAAATAAGAATAAATCCAAAGAAACTCAGCATAAAGAGGACGAATACGTTGAAGAATATTTTCTTTCTCAATATATTCCCCCTAATTTTTTTATCGCGGAAAGATAAAGAACCGTGGTAGCACCGGTTCCAACCACGGCCATGGTGATCGCTACATCTGGTGCTTGAAGAAGAAAAAGAATTATCACTAGTAACAGCGTGTTCAATGAAAGAAAAACCAATGATTTCAACAATGTTTTTGCAGCCACAAAAAAAATTGAAGCTGCTACAAGAAATAATAAAAGGATTTCTAAAATCATTTTTTCCTCCATGGATTCTCAAAAGTTTTACGTTCCTTACAATGTGATAAAAAGGGGACTAACGGTATTTTCCCTTGAAGATGAGCCGACCGAGCAATGGCATGTGAGACTACTGGAGTTAAAATGAAAATAAGAATCATTAACACCAAGATTTTTACCATGAGGATATCTAAACCCGTTCTTAACATCAAACCAACAAAAATACTCATCGCTCCGCCAGTGTTAATCTTAGTACTGGCATGAAGTCTCATGTATACATCAGGGAAACGATAAATCCCTAACGCAGCTATTGCCATGACCCCACAGCCTAAAGAAATAAAGATTAGGGAAAGAATGTGAACAACCAGCATCATTTTGACTCCTCCCTTCCCAAGTATTTTGTGAATGCAATCATGCCAACGAAATCTAAAAGAAGAAAGGAAATGGAGATATCAAGGAAGAAATGATTGCCCGTATGAATACTATATAATACTAATATTGCAATGAAAATAATTGAAATACTGTTCAATGCGACCAAAGCATCCTGAATTGTAGGACCAAATATCAATCGGTATAATGTAAATATTGAAACGCCTATGAGAAAATAAATAAATATTATCATTTGAACAACGCCCCTATAAGAGTATCCCATCTTCCAATGGTTTTCTCTATTTTTTCAACTGAATTTTCATCTACCGCACAGTGATACGAAAAATGAACAAATAGATATGATCCCCCATCCTCAGCATCCTCTAAATCAATGACCAAGGTTCCAGGAGTGACAGTTATCAAATGAGAAATAATCGTTAATTCAGCATCTGATTTAAGATTAACTTTTATCCGTACTATCTTCGGTTTGATATTTAATGTAGTTACTTGATAGATCAACTCAATATTTGCCAAAATTATTCTAAAAATGGCTGAAAGAATCAATGTTATCAAATGTTCTGTTGCAAAGAAATATTCCTTAATGGTTTTTCGCTTCCCTTCAACTGTTGCAATGGTCAATTTTGTTGCTGCCAATCCAATGGACAAAGAAATCAAAAAACCCAAAGTAAGTGAGAAAAACGAGAAATTAACAGTTAGCAAAACCCAAAAAAGAAATAGAGTTATACATAGTACAAAAACATCTCTTTTATGAATCCTTCTCTTCTCAGTCATCGCTATAAACCTATATAAATTTCATTCAAATGCTTTTTTTACAATCGCCTAAATTCATATTAATTTTATAATTTAAGGGGCTAATTCATTTAAAGTTAAAAAGGTTAATTGTCCTGTTTAATGAAAAACGACAATATTGATATAAGTATCTATTCCAACGTAACAAATAAAAAAACCGTTTAAATTTTGGGCTATCTCATTTTATCTTTTTTCCGTCTTTTCACACATGGAAAAAAGTAGTTCACTTATCAAAATTTCCATGATGATTCAATAATAATCAATCAATATATTGATTTATTATTTTGACTTTTCATTCTTTGTTTCGACTCATCGAAATCATATCTGGTTTTCAACAATTTCTTCTCAGAGAAAAAAACCGTTGGTTCTTGCGATATCATCAATACTATCACTTAAGAAAACAATAGGTATTTTTCGTCAATTCTAATTTTCTCAATGATTTATTATCCGCTTTGATTTCATAAAATATAGCGTGATCAACAATGTAACTAGATCAATCCGACCAGGAAAATAACATGATAGCATTTGATTGTTAATGTTTTTTGAAAATAAGTAAATGAAACATATTTTTAACAAATGCATACTATTTTTTTTAAGAAAACCAATATATCAAATTAACCATTCTTTCAAAAAAAGAAAAGATAGGATGATTCCTAACCAGTTTTTTATTTGTCGTAAGCACAACCTCTACAATTTCAACATCAGAAGGATCCTCCTCATTAACCACTACTATTTCACCAGAAAAAGATTCTTCTTTCATATCTGGAGCTAGAACTGATACGTCAATTAATACTGGATTATCAGAGGGGGTTAGATTCATACCTTCATTTGGATTAAAACTCCATTCTCCCCATTCAGGGAATGATTCAATCCTCCACTGCATTTGAGAGTAGGATTCACCGATATTAGCAACAGTAAACGTAGAGGAAACCATCTCATTTGGTTTCACTTCAGAAAACGTAAGCGTGTCAGAACACTCAAGATCTGAGTTTGATGAGAATTGTTCACCAAAACAATACAATGTATTTCCACTAGCGCTAAAAAGGTGGTCCTTTGCAATAGCTGATGAAGAAAAGAAATCAGCATCTGAACTAAAATCCCAAATCTTTTCTCCAGAAAATGCATCCAAACAATACAAATGATTGTCAACGGATCCAATATAGATCTTTCCATCGCAGATCACAGGAGATGAAACCGCACGAGCACTATTTTTAGTACTCCACACCCGTTCTCCAGTTGTTGCGTTTACGCAATAAATGTATCCAAATGCATTACCAACATAAACATTTCCGTAGGCAACCGCAGGAGCTGTTTCATAAGACATACTTCCGGTGTAAAATCTCCACAATTTTTCACCAGTTTCAGCATTTAAGCAATACATTTTTTCATCCCGTGAGCCGATGTAGATCTTATTTTCAAAAAATGTTGGAGAAGATAGTAGTACAATCCCAACATCGGAAGACCAGATGATATCCCCCGTAAAGATATCTAAACAATAATTTCTCACAAAAATCTTATCCTCGACAACAATCGGTGTTGAAAGAACATCGATACTAAGAGAAGTCCTCCAATTAATTTTACCGGATGTTGCATCTAAACAATATACATATCCATCTAAAGATTCGATGATTACTCTATTATTATTAATAGTAGGAGATGAAACTGCTTGGCCTAGTTTTTGCTGCCAAACTATTTTCCCCTCAATGGCATCTAAACAATACAGATTACCATTATCACTACCTACGTAAACTTTATTGTTAATGACAGTAGGCATTGAATTCAAATTTCCAGTGGTTTCAGTTTTCCAAACAAGATTTGCCGATAAATCCAAACAATACACATAAGATTCAGAAAAGGGAGATTCCGTCATTGAATTTGAACCAATATACACACAATCATCCGTAACTGCTGGGGAATTAAGCATAAGGTTTGACTGAAAAGTCCATGTAATTTCACTTGTTTCAGGTCCATTTGAAAGAGAATAACCTGTATTTAGTGTGTCATGCTGAAACATGGGCCACCAATCATCGTCACATGCTTGCATTTTTCCCCCTTCATTTTCATCAATGTGAGATTCCATTACTTCTTGTACGTGTCCAATTCCTTGGGAAAAACTAGCGAATAAGAGAAGTGACACTAGAAATATACTAAACATTCTGAATCTTTTCATTATTTTTTCTCCAAGATTGGTTTTTTTCTTTTAACTTTTTTTAATTCTGTTTTCCGTATCTAATTAAAATAAAACATTAGATAATAATTGAAACGCTTTCTTAATATAAAAATTATATTATTTAATTAACTAATACTAATATTTATCTAGCAAATAGAAGAAACTCGGTCTTGATTGTTATTTAAAAAAAATTGTTGAAATAATTGAAAAAGATCTGAGTGATCTCTTAGAAACATTAGGAATGGATTATTGCTTTGCTTACTTTTTGGCATACTCACTTCTAATGGATCCGACCATTCACCTTCCATCCCATAATCATGAGAATATGGCCCAAAAAAATCCATTGTTTTTACTTTAACTGAATAGATTCCTTCCTCCCTCCAGCTATAATTAGCATCCACTGTTTCACCAGAAGCAAATGGACCAATCCAATCAGATTGGTTGCCATCACCCCAGTCAAAAAGATAAAACAAATCATTTCCATCCTCATCAGTGCAGGATGAAGAAAAAGTATATTCAACATTGGGCTTTCCCTCCGATTCGCCAATTGGAGTCTCAGGTTTATTAGGCGGATGATTTAATGATTTAAAATAGTAAACGCTGTTTTCAATGTCGCATTCCCCGTACGCAATACGGAACCAACCTTCTTCGCCCCATTCGGTACCCCAACTATTCTTACAAATCCAGTATCCTTCATCCACATTACCCCATGTATCATCAAATCCAACGATAGTGATGACATGACCAAAAACCAATTCTTCGGATGTTTGTTGATAGACATCACCATTCCAATCAGGATAAAAATCAGTATACACGCTCATTGTAGATGGTAACGGACCATACGTCAATAATGCTTCTTTAATCGCAGTAATATTCCCACGTGATACCTTTTCATAATCAGTAATACCGAATAGATTATCTCTCCAATCATCACATTTTGATTCACAAGGAATTGTATCATTAGCTTCGTAAGGCATACATTCCTCAAAAATTATACCATTATGTTTTATCCAACTAAGCGTTCTCTGAAGATACCATCCAGAACAACCTCCGGGTGAACAAGAAAGGATATACTGCTCTGAAAGATCAATATCACTATTTGGATTATTCATCCAAATTTTGTAATTAGATTCCAATCCGCCAAGTGCACCAAATGCCCAACAACTCCCGCAAACATCTTGAATCTGGTTCCTGATTGGAGTAGTCCAATCGCCACCATCCACATTACGCCAATCCCATCGATCAATTAAACCATCGTCGTTTGATTCATGCAACGTTACAAATCCTTTAGTACTAGTTTCTTTAAATAGAGTACACACCGGGGGCTGATAGGCATCAGCAATTGTAACTCCCGAAAAAAGTATTACCATACTTAAGAGCAAACAAAATAAAAAACCAGTTCTTTTTTTAAGTAAAATCATATTTTAGTTCCTCCTTTAAAGTTTATAACTGAACAAATCTTTTTTTATCAATATATATTAACATATAAGGCAGATTTATATAAATATTTTTGCTATAATTTTCCTATTATTTAAAATCTTTTTTCAATACATTTAGCATAGTTATATACAAAATTATTCGACATAAAAAAGTGATTTTAAAATAGGGTATAAATGATTTCTATAATTGATAAGATGGGTTTTTTCTTTTATTTAGAGGATGGGCCTGCTGAGATACAAACACTTTAACTGGAGAAATAATCGGTAAAACGTTGATGAAGTATCTTCGTTTTAATTTTTAACGTACATTAGAGTAATAATCTTATGATTTATTCTGTGATTGTTCAAGAATTCATATTTTCAATTATATGTTATAGAAATATTTATTAGTATGCTAATAGATATTTATTATGTGATAACATGAACATTAGTATCGAAATCACTGGAGACATATTGGAATATTTAAATTCGAAGGTTGAAAGTGGTTTATATAAAAGTAGAAGCGAAGCAATTAGAAATGCAATTAGAGAAATGATACGAAAAGATTTGGAAGAACAATTGCGTGCTAAAGGAATTTCTCCTAAAAATATTAAAAAGCTGAGAAAAGAAGCAGCTGGTGAAATTATTGCAAAAAAATACAAAAAACTCAGTTAAAGTTGTGGTAGACACTTCTACTTTCTTCTCAGCTATTTATAATAGAAAAGGAAATGAAGCATATCTTTTAGAGTTAGCAGATAAAGGATTATGTTCTATATACATTGTAGATTACGTCTTAGAAGAGATGAAAGAAGTTTTTAAAAGAAAAAAATTGGATTTCGACCTTGTTTCAGATCTATTAGACACTTATAAAAACATACATATTTGTGAATTAGTTGATTTAAAAGAAGGAGAAATCAAATCAGCAAAGGAATTAATCAAAGACAAAGAAGATAGACCAATATTTGTTTTTGCTTTAAGAATGATCAACGAATATGCAGGCGCTTATTTTGTTTCAGGTGATAAGGGATTTTTTAAAGAAAAAGTAAAAAAATCTCTAAATTTTAAGATAATAAAAACCAAGGAGTTTATTAAGATTGTTAATCAATCTTAAGGATAAATTAATAAAAATCATTGTTTAAATTTTCTTCATATGTGACTGATGGGCCTGCTGAGAGGCAAACAGGTTAACAGGAGTAAATCTGGGTAAAACATTTAGAGATAATCGCTGTTTTAACTTTGTTGTTATAAAATATCTTTTTCTATTTTATAAAAGCAATATGGATCGTTATTAAATTTATTCGTTATGGTATACGACATAGCATTGCATCCTCCCCGACATTTAACTCCAAATTTACATTCTATGCAATTTGGCCCTAATCTCTCTTTGGTAAATTTTCTATTATAAATGAATTTATTTTCGTCATTCCAAATTTCTTTCAAACTTTTCTCTCTGATATTTCCTTCAATAAATCTATTATTGCCCATAGACAGACATCCTACAATACTACCATCACTTGTAATTCCAATGCTGCTAATTCCTGCAGTACAACCTTTCCATGTTTTACATCCTGGTAAAACTTTAGAGTTATATCCAAAGCAATGAGCCCCCATCACTGGTAAATCATTAAATGTTGTCTTTATTCTTTGTTTAGCAATAAATAACGCTACTGAGTAATACTCTTCTTTCGAAAGCATCTGTTCTCTTTTAAAATTTCCAAAAGGCATAGCAACTTGAATTTGCCAATTCACTCCTTTTTGGTAAATTAAATCTTTCAATTTTGGCAAATCATTAAAGTTAATTTTACTAATAGTTGTTATAACAGTTGTTTGTATATTTTTATCTGTTAAAAGTTGGATGGAGTTTAATACTTTTTCATAAGATCCTTTTTTTCCTCGAATTTTATCATGTGTTTTTTCTAGCCCATCTAAACTTAACCCAATTGCACTTGGTTCAAGATTAGAAAGTTCATCAATATGTTTTTCAAGCGTAAATCCATTTGAAACGATATTAAGTTTCATTCCAAGATCTTTAATACATTGACCAATTGAAAACCAGTCTTCTTTTAGAAAAGGCTCTCCACCCATCAAAGATACAGTTTCACAATTAAGATCAGAAAGTCCTTCACAAAGATTAAAACACTCTTTTTTATTTAATTCGTTTATTCTTGATTTACCTGCACTGGAACCACAATGAGAACAGTTCAAATTACATTTTAAAGTAAGTTCCCAAACAGCGCATTCTAAATTTTTAAATGTCCGATTCATGATAAATCTTCTTTTGAATATACGTTATATAGAGCTCCAGTATTGTAATATGTTGCTTGTTCAGCTATTATAGCTCCTGAAATAAAAGCTATTATTGCTATTATTGTAGTAATAAAAATAAATAATATTTTTACCCCTTTTTTTGATTGTTTTGCTTTTCTGTATCTATAGGCAGCAAAAACACCTGCACTTAATAGTGATCCTCCAATAAAATATGTAGAAGCACATGCAGTTCTCATATACGGATAAGTCATTGGTTCAATAAAATTTAATTTATGGGAAATATAGCCTAATAAACCAGAAATACCTATCATAATCAAACTGATAATTGGATATAAAATATTCATTTTCCTTTTCTGTTTTTTTATTCCTTTAATATCATCAGAATCAACATCTAATTTATTGCCTATCTCCTCTAATTTCCTCTCATCCATGATTACATTAATCCAGTATTATTTACTTAAAACTTATTGATTATTTAACTCTAAATCATATCAGCAACTGGAAATAATGATATTTTTTCATATTCTTTATTGATAAAATACTTGAGTTCCTGTTTCAAAATGTTTTTAATACCTTTATCAAAAGTTAGCGTTAGGGATTTTTCATAATGCTCTATAATACTTCCATTATTCATATCTGTTATTATTCCCAATTTTGCAATATTCCAATGAGCGATAGAATTATCTGGAAATATTGCAATTGAATTCATCAGAAACTTTATTGCCTTTTTATATTCTTTATTATAAAACTCTTTTACACCTTTGTTGGATAAAATCAAAGATTTAAGTTGTAAAACATGAAAATTGAATATTTTAATTTCTTCTGGATTTAAATTATTGATATAGTCAAGATTATTATTATTATTATTATTATTATTATTATTATTATTATTATTG
>CAZYLG010000089.1:0-9509 GCA_964648565.1 uncultured Thermoplasmatales archaeon | reverse complement strand
TAAGCACTGGTTCATCCTTCATATACGATGGAACGGTGAGATCAAGAGTGATATTTGTGAATGGACTTTGAAATCCAACTCGAGTCGGCACATTCATGTTATACATGAACTTCTGCATTTCTTGTTTCACTTGAGCATACGTAAGATCATCAGATCTAATGAATGGAGCAAGTAACGTATCAAAGTTTGAAAGTGCTTGTGCGCCTGCTGCTTCTCCTTGAAGTGTATACAAATAATTCACAATTTGCATTAGAGCTGTACCAAAATGTTTAGCTGGTTTACTCTCGATTTTACCTGAAACACCCTTGAATCCTTTCATCAATATATCTTGTAAATCCCACCCTACGCAATAAGGGCCGAGGGTGCCGAGATCGTGAATATGATAATCTCCTTTACTGTGAGATTCTCCAATCTCAGGTGGATAGATCTTATTTAACCAATAATGAGAAATGATGTTTTCAGTAGCATACACATTTAGTCCTTGTAAGGAGTAGCTCATGTTACTATTTTCATTGACTTTCCAATCCATCATGGATAGATACCCATCAACTACATCGATGTCTTTGAGTAAACCACCAATTTCTCTAATATCCTCATGTTGATGACGATACAAAATATAGGCCTTTGCTGTTTTTGCATGGCCTTCTTCGATAAGTACTTTTTCAACGGTATCCTGGGCTTGTTCAACAGTTGGTATTTCCCCAGGTTTAAGATTTTTTTCTAGAGTATCTAATACTTTTTCAGTTATTTCTGTTGCTCGACGGTGATCCTTTCCTCCGACAGCTTGGGCTGCTTTCCATATCGCATTGGTGATACGGAATGGATTGAAATCATCTATTTTCCCATCGCGTTTTTTAATCTTTCTAATCATGTTTACTTCATTCCTCCATTATGATTTCTTGGTAAGTTTTTGGACCTCTTTTTCAAAGAGTGTAATATCAGCAAATGATCGGTAAACTGAAGCAAAGCGAATATAGGCGACCTCATCGATTTTTTTGAGTTCTTCCATCACAAATTCTCCAATACGAGTACTTGAAATCTCTTCTTTTCCTTCTTTTCGAACGTGTTCTTCAATTGTATCAAGTAAATTTTCTATCTGTTCTGGACTTACAGGTCGTTTTTCAAGTGCTTTGACAATACCGGTTTTGATTTTGCTTTTATCGTATTTTTCTCTTCGTCCATCTTTTTTGATGATGTAAATTGGACTCATTTCAATGTGTTCGTAGGTGGTGAATCTTCGATGGCATGAAAGGCATTCTCGGCGGCGGCGAATGGAATATACGCCAGTGTCGCGAGAGTCGGTTACTTTTGTATTTTCATGTTCACAATATGGACATTGCATCCTTCATCACATTCCCTACGAATTATACAATATATTGTATTTTAATCCGTCCCTTCTACACTATATAGTATGCAATTTTGGGTTCTTAAAGCTTTCTATATTGGTAAAAAAAGGATTTTTTTAAATCAAAAAAAACCTAACCTTCCCGTGAAAAAAGAGAATGGAAAACCGGCTATATAAATCTATGTCAGAGGTCGATGAAACTATCAAAATCCTTTGCTTTTATATATTGAGCATCGTCCACAATTTCTTTCAAAATAGAATCATAAGAAATTTCTTGTTCAATCTCCTCAATCTTAGATACTCTTGCTTTTGTGGCAGGCTTTTTTGGAACCGCAGTACATTCATCAGATGGAAGAATTGAAAGATCGAACGTTTCTATTTTTTTTGCAATTGAAATGATTTCCTCTTTATCAAAACCAATTAATGGCCTGAGAACAGGAATCGTTACCACTTGATCGATGGTTCGAATGTTTTGCAGGGTTTGTGAAGCCACTTGACCAAGAGAATCCCCCATAATCAGGGCATCAGCATTTTCTTTTTGTCCAATCAAATCTGCATATCGAAGCATCATTCGTTTACACAAAACACAAGTATATCGTTTTGGAATCAAATCAATAAGATGAGTTAACATCTTTCCATGCGAAACAAGATAAATCTTTACCTCTGCATCCATGATTTCATCAAGTTTTTTTGCAATCTTAATCGTATTTTTAATTTCCCGGTCATCCGTAAATGGTCGGTTATCCGCATGTACAAAAACAAAAGAATCAACACAGTGAGAAAGAGAATAAATGGCAACCGGAGAATCAATACCACTAGAGAGCAATGCAATAGCCTTCATATTGTTTCCTTTCTTAAAAAATCAAAATATTCTTTTAATCCATCAACTAGAGAAAGCACTATTATTTCTGGTACGCCATACGAATGAAGTTGAGTGATTCGTTTAATAGTAGCATCCACTTTTTCATTAATCGTTTTGATGAATAATACCGTTTCTTTTTCAGTTTCAATTAATCCTTTCCATCGATACATGGATTCAACTGTAGGAATAATATTAACGCAAGCAACTAGTTTTTCTTCCAAAAGTCGTTGAGCAATCATCCTTGCTTCGTCGATATTTGAAGTCGAACAATAAATAAGTTTAGGCATATGAAAACAAAGTGAAAATGGAAGTATTTCATATTAATTACTTTGTATTGAATACTTGTAATCCTGCTTCATTAATAGTTTGTTTTAGATCTTCTTTTTCACCATAAAACAAATGACTTTTACAACTGCAATCACTACTTCCAAAAGAAGGTATTGATTTAAAATAATGGGCAAATACCCGAGCGATATCACATTCTTCTCGTTTACTGCTTTTTTTATAATATGCTTCTTTTAATACAGCATATTTTAAGAAATAATCGATGTGCCAATGAACTTTTTTTTCATCTGAAAAATGCCGGTTAACTCTTTGCTTGATTCCATTCATCGCTGATCCAACATACGCATACCAAGAAGCAGGGAATTTAATTTTTCCGTGTTTTCCAATTTGAATATAGTTGTTTTCAGAAAGTTCGATGAGTAATATATATGCGCCAATCATAGATTTAACAAACCATTCTAAGAAAAGATTAGTAATTTTTTATTAAATTTTTAGGTAGTAAAACATTTTTAAATGTTTATTTATATAAAATAAATGGAAAAGTTATTAAAACATGAAAACAACTTATAATAAAAAAAATACAATGAGGTAGAGAAAAATATGAATAAAAAAGTTTTAACCGGACTCATCAGCATTCTTCTCGTTGCAACCATGCCATTAGCAGTATCTCAACAGAATACTGAACCTGTGGCAGTTGAAGAATCACCTGATGCAGAAAGCCAAAATCTCCTCGGTGCAGCCTTTATTGCTGGATACATTTTTAATCCACAAGAAGTCGGATTGAAAACACAAGCAAAAGCAGTGGTTCTTGCCTATTATGAACCAGGTATCATCTTTAAAGATAGGGGACTTGCTTTAGGACTGAAAAATGTTGAATTTCGTGCTGGTGAACTCTTGTATATGAGCGAACCAAACCAACTTGGTCTCGTCATGGTTGCAGGATTGGTCACTGGATTCAACGTAAACAATTAAACATAACACAAAATTTCAACCAAAAACCTTTTTTTCTTTTTTTCCTTCTTTTTTAAATCATGAATAAAACAAAAATCTTTATTATTTCACTCTTTTTCTCATTACTTACCCTTATCATTGTAACAATTTCTGTGACTGAAGTTCTTTCATCAACCATATTTTTTTCGATATTCATTGGATTTCCCACAGGAATTCTTTCAGCAATTCTAGTGTTTTTCATCATAACGTACCTATTAACAAAGAAAGAACCCTAATAACAATGAAATGACTCAGAAAATATTTACTATATGTTTTCCACTCATTTTACAATAAAAGTTATGTAGACGTACACAACATAAGAGTAAAACATATGATTTAGAGGTGAATTAAGATGGTGAATACAGCAGTATTATTTGCAACAGGATTTGAAGAAGTCGAAGGATTAACTGTAGTGGATCTTTTACGAAGAGCAAACATTAACACAAGTATGGTTGGTGTTGAAGAAAAAAAGGTAACTGGAGCCCATGATGTAAATATAACAACGGATAAAACGCTAGATGAACTCAATATTGATCAGTTAGATGCACTCATTCTTCCTGGTGGAGCACCAGGATTTCAGAATTTAAGGAAAAAGAAAACCGTTCTTTCCATGATAAAAGAAGCGTATGAAAAGAAAAAAATCGTTGCCGCGATTTGTGCTTCACCAAGTGTGCTTGCAACCGCAGGTGTGTTAAAAAACAAAAAAGCAACAATTTATCCGGGAATGGAAGAAGAAATCAAAAAAGGAGAAGGGATCATCCAGGATGATCTTGTTGTCGTTGATAACAACATTGTAACGAGTAAAGGACCTGCAACAACCATGTTGTTTGCTTTAAAACTCATTGAACTTCTTAAAGATAAAGAAACAAGTGAAGATGTAAAAAATAAAGTACTCCTCCCATTGATCTATAATGAATGAAGGTTAATTGTAAGCACATCTAAAAAACCATCATCTTCTTTTTTTCATTATTTTCAAATAGGCAACTACATATACACATACATATGCAAATAAGACGTGCGACGACAAAAGATGCATCAGCAATCATTGACCATAACATCCAATTAGCAAAGGAAACTGAAAATGAACATCTTGATCCACTGATTGCTAAACAAGGCGTTCATACTCTGTTTTCTCATCCTGAAAAAGGGTTTTATCTAGTCGCAGAAGAAAACGATACTATCCTTGGTCAACTAATGATCACATTTGAATGGAGCGACTGGCGAAACAAAAATATCTGGTGGATACAAAGCGTGTATGTTCACAAAGAATACAGAGGACAAGGCGTGTTTACTGGATTGTATAATGAAATACAAAAACAGGCAAAAAAACACGATATCCCTTTACTCCGCTTATATGTTCACAGAGATAATAAAAGCGCCCAACAAGTCTATGATAAAAAAGGAATGATAAAAGGAACCTACATTTTTTATGAAACCTCAGTTGAACATTGCTAATCTTTTATTTCAAAGACCGTTTATTTTTAAAGTCATGAGTGATTTTAAATATAATTATCAGATTACCAGTCGACCATGACGTCAATAGATTTAGATAACGTTCAAAATGTGATTGTTACTGGAAAAAGTGGCGCAGGAAAACAACCTCGCATTGATGTATTAGCAGAAGAATTTGATTTAGAACAACTATCAACTGGTGATATCTTCCGCCATTATCTCGGTATTTTTGATAATTATGATTACGATGGAGATCTTTCTCAGTTTTGGGATGAAGAAAAGAATCGTTTTGTTGATGATGAGATTATTGCTAAAGAAATTGAAACTGATGATAATGATGTTTTATTAGGATTGAAAGCAAAATATTTTGTTGAACGAGGCTTATTTGGTCCCGACTATATCGTCAATGCCTTGTTTGAATCTAAATTTGCTGATAAAGATTACAGAGGTCAAATCCTTGATGGGTATCCCCGGACACTAGATCAATCTAAATTCTTACTCAAACTTGTCTCTGAAAAAAACGTTTCACTAGATTTTATGGTTCTTGTAGATAACAGTGATGAACGTATCATCAAGCGAACGGTTCAACGTCGTATATGCCCTAAATGTGGGAAAGTATATCATTTAACCTATAAGCCCCCAAAAAATGGGAAATGTGAGAAATGTGGCGTTGACGTTATTCAACGATCGGATGATACTGAAGAAAAAATCAAGTCTCGATTACAAGAATTTCAGAAAAAAGCACTTCCGGCTATTGAATACTTACAAGATCAAGGAATTCCTTTAGTGAAAGTTCCAGGTCATTTGGAAGAATTCACTCCTGAAAACGTTCGAAAAAGCGTGATGGATGAAGTAGGAAAACTTGCAAAACAATAATTGTTTTGCTTTTTCACAATCTTTTCTTTTTAATCATCTAGATGAGCCGTTTGGTAAATTCCAAACATCTTCATTGACTATAAAACAGAAGTCATCGTTATAACAAGTATGATGGCATCAATACAACATGAAAATCAATGTGAAATCCCCTTATTTCCCATTCTCTTCATCCTAATTTCAAGTGGCATTATGTTTTTTCGTTTATTCATCACACTAATTTAAAAAAAGAGGTGAAGAGAGTTATTTTCTCTTCAATCGTTGATATTCTTTTTCAGCGAATCGATCTTTTAAATTCGGTTCAGCAAAGGCTCCGAAGAAATGAGCAGTTATTCCAATTCCCCATCCTAACATCGGAAAGATAAACCAAGGAAATGCACCTTCGCCTCCAGTGAACCATCCACTTCCGCCACTGAAATACCAAAGAGCAAAAAGCAACGCATTCACACAAACATAAATAGTGAAATGAACGAAAAAATCTACTTTTTCAGCAGCTCTTTTTTCTGCTTTTTGTCGTAATTCCTCATCAGTTACCATATCCTTTTCACCAAACACATTATTTTTTAACTACTGTTAATATTTTCGCTTTAGTACTTTCAGGACGATGCACTCTCGTAATTTCGCATGAATCAAGATCACACTAATTGTTTCCGTTGCACAACCTGATACAACAAAAACACCGCAATAATCGCTGCTGCCACACCCGCAGTAATGACAATCATCTGATAGGATCCATATTGCTTAATGATAATTCCAAGTAAGGCCCAAATTATCACAAGGCTATATCCCACATCACTCTTCTGATAAATGACTAACAACGTAAGAATCAATGCAACAACAATAACAAGAACAGCCCATACTACTTCACCAAGAAACAAATCTCCAACACCAAGAGTGACTAACATAGCGGTAACATTAGCAATAACTGCAACCGTAAGCCACCCAAAATACACACTAATGGGAAGATGAACAAAATATCGTTCTTTCTTAGAAGCATCACTATTTCCCATATCTAATCGAACATAAGCCATAAGAAGTGAAATGAACAACACAAGAATTGGGATCATGGACAAAACAATTTGTTCATAATGCCAAAGAAAAATCCAAACGATATTACCAATGGCACCAAGAATGAACCAAAAACTAATTTTATCCAGATAATCACTTTTTGCATCTAGTTTCCCAAAAAGCTGTGCGAGTTGATATCCTGCGAATAAAAGAATAAGAACATAAATCACACCCCAAATCGCAAACGTTAATCCCGCGGGAACAAAAAGATTTGGAATGTTATCAGAAATGTCCCCAGTGTAATTTCCACCAATGGGAATAATATTTGCAAGCGCGTTTACTATAATTGTTGCAAAAACAGCTATTACATTACCAACTATTAACATCTTTTTTTTCGATTCCATGCCCTTCCTCACCTTCAATTATTTAAATAAAATAAATCATTGTCTTCTATAAATTATTTTTCATATCCTAAGACTCTCTCATTGAATTTATTTAATTGAAATCAACTGATCAACTTTCTGTTCAACTAAATTAAAATGTTTCATATCCTCCTTTTTACTTTCATCCTTAAGAGGCAAGGTAACATAAAAGGTAGAACCCTTTCCTTTTCCCTCACTTTCAGCCCAGAGTTTTCCATCATGTCTTGCAACAATGTTTTTACAAATTCCTAAGCCTAAGCCCGTACTATCCATGCCTTTTCGAGGAGACCCAGATTTATAAAATTTATCAAAAACTTTTATTTTTTCACGTTCACTAAGGCCTTGTCCATTATCACTAACTGAGATGACAACATGCTCCTCATCTTTTTTTGCCCCAATTTTTATAATACCTGAAACATCCCTAGGAGTATATTTAATAGCATTAGAAATCAGATTGTTTAAAAGTTCCTCCATTTGAAACTCATCAGCACAAAAAACTAACTCCTCATCAACCATCATTTCAACGTTGAACTGATTATTCTCAATAAATGATTGATTAGCATCTAACACTTTTTTAATTAATTCATTCACATATATCTTTTTTTGTTTGTTTAAATTTGAAAAATCTTCATATTTGGAAAGTTGTAATGTTTCATCAATGATCCGATGAATCGTATGAATGTTTTTTATCGAAACATTCAACATATGTTTAAGTTTCTCATCTGTAATCTTTTTTTCAACTATAGGTAAGACACTCATTGGCGTGCTTAAAGGATTTTTTAAATCATGAGCCATTAAATGAATAAGTTCATCTTTTTGATTAAGAAGGGATTCTACTTCACTTGTTCGTTTTTGCAATGCTTTGTTGGTATTTTCTAACGCTTGTTTTGATTCTTTCAATCGTTGTTCATCACGTTTTTCTTTCGTTACATCCCTTATATTATATACATATCCAACTATACTGTCATTCTCTCGAATAGATGATACATTAATCGATCCATATATTCTTCCCTTATTCTTCTTTAATAACTCTTCAATATGACTATTTATCAATTTTCCATTGTACACATTTTGTAACATTTTTGAATGTAGGCCTGAATCATTATTTCTAAAAAGAACTTTGATATTCTTATTGAACAAATCTTTATCCGAAAAGCCAAGCATTGAAGTAATGGCATTATTTATTTTGATTATGTCATTATTTACATCTGTAATTATTAATCCATCTTTCATTGTCCGTAAAATATTATCAGCTGCTGTTGCAGGAGTGATAAAAACCATTTTGTACTTAATGATTGCAACTGCAAAGAACAACCCAGAAAGAGGGAAAAACGTTGTTGCAGGCATTATTTGAAATTCGGACAAAACAGATGAAAAGATGCCGATGAAAAGACCAGTTGAAAGCAGTAATGATCCATTTCTCACGCTTCCTTTATTTTGTAAACCCGTGTGGATAAATAATCCAAACGAAATAAGTACAAAAAGATAAGGTATTACTTTTCCAATGTTTCCAACAAGTCCATATGTTATTGAGTGATGTAGGATCGTGTTGGGATTATACAAAACAGTTTCCAAGAATAAAAAATGAATATTATTGGTAAACAGGATGATACTAAAAATAGCGAAGGGAAGATAAAGAAAAAGTTGCATCCCTTTGAGATTCATTATTTTCCTTTTTTTAGGATAATTTAATGCCACATGTAACGTTGTTGAACCCATCAAAAAGATAGATATGTATGAGATCTGAATGGGTACAAGTAACTCTTCAGAATTTCTTGAAACCACCATTAAAAATTGACCTAATGACCAAACTGAGGTAGATAATAACCACAAACTAACGATGATGTTTAGAGATTGACCGTTATCCCCATTATTTTTATAAATAACATATAAGCCCAGGATAGCTAAAATAATGAACCCTGCTAATCCAGTTATCTCAAACATCTATAGCCTAATTCTCCTTACACCATACCCTCTTAGTCAAATACAATCATTCAAGATTGTAAATTTCCCATTATGAAACAAATATTAAAAATGAATAAAAATCTTTCTAATTTTATTGCAAAATATTGCATCATTTCAAATCAAAAAAAAAGGTAAAATAATTAATAATTCTAGGCTCAAAGGGAGGAATTTCCGATTTCAAAAGTATATTTTTAAATACGTTACAAACTTTTTCTTTTCCCAAAAAATCCATTAATAAATTAATATCTTCAACCTCTCAATACACAATAAATCTTTCTACAATCAACTCCATTGATAAAGAAGAAAT
>CAZYLG010000088.1:0-9564 GCA_964648565.1 uncultured Thermoplasmatales archaeon | reverse complement strand
AAGTTTTTTGATTTCATTTTTGCTATCATCAGGAGAAGGTATCATGATTTCTCCTTATAATATGGATCAATAGTTGAGTGAAAGTACTTATTAAATTAGATGAGATAATTCCACCTTTATCGTATTATCGAATAAACATTCCAATAAAACATATCAAATTTAATCACGGCCGATAATTGGTGTAACATATGTCATAATTGATTTGATAAATATATAATTTTATTTTTTAAATCTTGTATCAGAATAAATCAGAGATTTTAAAAGATCACATTTGTTTTCAATATTTATTAAGGTTATTGAATGAAACAAGAATGCCATAAATGTGGTTCAGTTGGTACAATTGGTGATAAATGGTATTATTCTGAAAAAACAGAAGAGACAATATGTGAAGATTGCTACAAAAAAATGTTCATACTTAAAAAAAGGAATTTTACTTTAATGAAACAAGATAAAACACCTTCAAAAAAACAGAATAACTCAAAAGAAATGGATAAAAAATCAACTGTATTCTCAGAATTACTTTCAAATTCAAAAAAATATTCATTCAATGAATATTTGAAAGATAAAATGAATGAGGAACGAATGCAAATCATTCGTGGAATTAACTTTGAAAGAAATATTGAAAAAATATTTCAAAAGATGATAAAAAATGGAGAACTAAATTGGACGATTAATAAAGTACCCAGTCATTTAATATCTTGGGCAAATGACGAATTAGATAGGGGAAACGTTGCTGCTGTAGATGGAACAAATATGTACCCAATTAATTTAATAAGTGGTGTTTTTTGCCAGGTTGGCGTGGGGGGCATCAGTTATATTAAGGATGAACCGTCAATCAACGTTCAATCAATAACATCTTATATAAACCAGAAAATTTCAGAGGAAGAATATTTTTACAATATTTTAAATGGTAAGGACAAGAGGTTAAGTAAAAAAGATGTTTTAACCGCTATGAGCTATTGGGAGTTCGAGCATTGTTTAAAAAGAAATGAAGACTGGATATTTAAAGATGGAAATATCGTTCCATTCCATCTACTTTGGCATCCAGAGGGTCTCAGTTTATTAGAAAAAGTTGTTTCGTCGAAAAAAATAATCGGCATTATCAAGAGTTCAAGGTCACCTAAATATAATCTTCTAGGTCGATTTTTAAAACCTGGAGAATATATGACCATAGAGGATGCTTCAAAATTCTATTTTAGAATGAAAAAACAAGAATTTGGTCCGCCGTCATCTTTAATACAGAGTTACACAAAAGACGCGCAAGAATTTTTGACAAATTACGCTGAATCAATTAACAGAGGTGTTTTCAAAACGAGCCAAAAATCATATGTATATGAGATACCGAAAAAATTTTTTGAAAAAGGAATTGCATTAATTATGGCAGATTCAATGAGAAATCCAAGAGGAATTCCATTCCTTATAGACCTTGTTGATTTACGATTAAGTTCACTATTTGAAAATAATGTATATCAAAACAAAATGCAGAATATTTTACTTGAACAAGGGGAATTATTTGAAAATATTAATGAGAGGGAGATGAGAGATTGGTATTGAAACCGGTTGGGCATATTGGTTTAGATGATAATATATCAGAAGATACCATAGTTCGCATGTATTCGGAACAAGGTATGGAAGACCATCTTTTCAGAGGACAATTTTTAAAGATTGAAGTGAACAAAAATTCATATTTTGGTCAAATCATAGATGAACCCAAAAACTTTGCATTATCTGGAAAATCAGATTCGGCAATAAATGAATACCCAATTCTTCATCAAGAGAAAGTGAAATATGTTCCAAGTTACAAGGTGGTATCAAAAATTAAATTGCTTGGAGAAATCACAGAGGATAATCGTTTAAAATCTCATTTTTCACGTCCGAAACCAGCCTCGCCAGTTTATTTTGCTCTGCCCGATATGGTGCGATCAATACTCAGATTAGATGGAGATCAGATATTGGGCTTACTCATGGGATATGAATCTCAAAATAATCCAATCACCATAACTGTTAGTGATTCAATGGGGCGGAAACAACTTGGAATCTTTGGTATGACTGGAAGCGGAAAATCAAATACTTGCCTTCGAATTGCTGAGATTTTCTCAAAGATGGGATGGTGTGTAATTTTTCTTGATTATTTAGGAGAATATTCTCGCTGTCAATATCCCTCAGAAGAAAAAAAACTATTCACATCAAGCTGGGAAAATATCGGAATACAACCTGAAGGGAATGAAAATGTGAAAGTGTATTTACCCACCTCCGATCCAAGAAAATCATTATCTGCTCGAAAATTTACATTAATGACTAAATATATGAATGCTGCAATTTTAAATCAAATGTTCTGCAAAACAGAAGCGCAACGACGATTATTTGGTAGATTCTTACGAAATTTTGAAGAGGAAGGCAAAACCTTTCATTTACATACAATTAGTGAAGAATTAGAAGATAAAACAGACGAGCGTACAAGAGAAAGATACACATGGGGAATTATTAAAGCTCGAATCGACAATGAATTGGAAAAAAAGAATAGGCTATTTGATTACCATCCAGTTGACTCAAAACAGGATAATACATTAAGAAGTAAAATCTCCGATTTAGATCCCCTGGAATTATTAGAAAATGGTAGGATTAATGTTCTCGATTTTAAAAACGTCTCAGAATCAGATTACGCTGCAACTACCTTTCTTTTGTTAAAAAGATTATACACATTGAAAAAAGAACACGGAGGATCTATCAATCAGTATCCAAAAGTTATGATTATGATAGAAGAGGCACACATACCATTTGCAGAATCTGATACGAATATCTACTCTGGACCACTAAACAATATAGCTAGAAAAGTGTTCAAAATTGGTCGTCATTATTATTTGAATATCTGTGCTATATCTCAGCGACCAGCAGATATACCCGATTCAATATTAAGTCAAATAAATACGCGTTTTATCCATCGTTTAAAAACATCTAAAGACATATACAAAGTTATCACAGGAGATATTAAAGAATATAGCACTGCTGTGTCATCTCTAGGTGTTGGTGAAGCGCTTGTAGACAGCGCAGATTTCATTACACCCCTAACAACAATGATTTCACCAGCTTGCTCAAAAAAGATTGATCCTTTCGTCAACGATATGTAAAATACGTTTTCACAAATGAAATATAATCTTTTAAATTAAAAACATTATGGACTAAAATTGAGAAGAATCATTTTAAAAATCTACGTTTAATAAGTATAACAAACTAAATCTTTATATCAGAAAAAAACTTTACAGTTAAAGAAAATGATTTATAGGAGTAATAGGGCCTATTATGATTTATTATTGTAATGTTTGTAAAAAAGAGATTACTGAAGAGGAATTTAATCGTTCAATCGACAAATTTGGTGAATCTCTCTGTACTGAACATCAAGAGATGAACAGAGAAATTCTCCAAAGGAATAATAGCAAATCTTCAAATCCAAAAATCAGCAATGACGCCGATTCTAATCTTTACAGATTATTACGTGAATATTGGGGCTATGATTCTTTCATGCCCTTTCAAAAAGAAAGTATTCAGTCAATATTAGATGGACAAGATAGTCTAACTATTTTACCAACAGGTGGTGGAAAATCTTTGTGTTATCAACTACCTGCGTTGATAAAACCTGGCATAGCAGTTGTCGTATCTCCCTTAATATCATTGATGAAGGATCAAGTTGATAGTCTCCAAGAGATGGGTATTGCATCAGAGTTTTGGAATTCAAGTTTAACGTATGAAGAACGAGAAATTATTGAAGAAAAAATTAGATCTGGAAAAATCAGAATATTATATCTTGCGCCAGAAGGATTACGTAACGAACAGACAAAACAAATGTTGAAATCATCTCGATTATCATATTTTGTAATCGACGAAGCTCACTGTTTAAGTGAATGGGGTCATGATTTTCGGAGGGATTATCGAACAGAACTTACAATATTGAAAGAGATTTTTCCAGATTGTAGTATTCATACATTCACAGCTACCGCAACAAAAATGGTACAAAGAGATATCGCAAAACAGCTTCACCTGGAAAAACCAGAAGTTTTCGAGGGATATATGGATCGCCCTAATCTAACCTACCGTGTTACGTTAAAACAGGGAAATACTACTAAAAACATTGTTAGAATATTGAAATTACATAAAAACCAACCTGGCATAATCTATTGTAAAAAAATCGATGATGTAGAAAAGTATTCGGAGCAGCTAAGTAATCTAGGTTTCGAAAATTTGAAATATCATTCCAAACTTGACGATGGAGAACGTCATTACAATCAGATGAGTTTTCAAGTTGAAAAAGTTAATTTGATGATTGCAACTATCGCTTTTGGCATGGGTATCGACAAATCAAATATTAGATTCATTATCCATGTCAATATGCCGAAAAATATTGAATCTTATTACCAACAAGTGGGACGGGCAGGACGTGACAATCTTCCATCATCCTGTTATATGTTCTATTCCGCATTAGATTATCGAAATCATATTTACTGGATCAATCAAGATGATGCAAGAGGTGAAATTAAAAAGCATAAACTCAATCAAATGTATAATTTCTGCGCGGTTCCACAATGCAGGCATAAAGCATTAGTTAAATATTTTGGCCAAAAGTACGCAGGCGAAGAATGTGGAGCATGCGACTATTGTCTTGGAGAGATAGATATGCTTGATGATCCCCAGGAAATTTCAAAGATTATAATTGAATGTATTAATTCTGTAAATCATTTTGGATCTCATCATATTGCCCAAATTCTCTATGGAAAAACAACCGATAAGATTAGAAAATTCAATCATGATTCACTAATATCATTTGGAGCGATGAAGAACGCCCCATCTTTAAGATATATTTGGAATATTATTGAACAATTAGTAGGGCAGGGATACCTAAAGCGAGAAGCGAAATATCAAACACTGAATGTTACAAAAAAAGGTGAAAAGATTCTTTTTAACAAAATAATCCCAACCCTTGCAAAGCCACCGATTGTTAGTAAATCACGTGATGTACAGAAAAAAAGAAAAAAGCGAATGGAAATAGAAAGTTCTGAATATGATTCAATATTATTCGAGAAATTAAGAAAAAAACGAATGGAGATAGCTAGAAACATAAAAAAACCAGCTTTTACCATCTTTCATGATCGAACCTTGAGAGAAATGTCACAGTATAAACCATTAAAAGAGAACGAATTGCTAAGAATAAACGGTGTTGGTGCGGCTAAACTGGAGAAGTATGGTGAAGTGTTCTTAGATATTATCCAAGAACATGAAAAATCATCCTCGACTGATGAGGGAAATGAAAAGCGAAAAGCAGAAAAAGAAAAATCTACGATTAAAAGATTTGAAAATAAATTTGCTAATAAAAATGACCCTTCAAAGGAGGGAAAACAATGGACGGCAATCGATGAAGAAATTTTAATTAAAAAATATTCAGAAGGAGTATCATACAAAGATATCTCACTACAACTGAGAAGATCTGAAAAGTCTATAAAAGCAAGGATCGAGATTTTAAAATTGTATAATTTGATAGAAAAACACACTACATCCAATAAAGAAAAAACAATTACTAATGATGAAGATCAAAAAGATTTGGGCTCAACTCACGAATCGAGATCAAAAAATAAAGATGAAATAATTATCTCAAAAGAAAAAATGATTAAAATTCTTAAATCACACAAAAAAAGAGATAAAAAACGTAGAAAAAATCATCGGAGAGATGGGGGCACATTTTAAAAAAAATAAATATAAAACCTAATAGCTTTTTTATTACACAATCTTTCATCCTAATATGGTAACGTTTCAACATCAAGATGATCAAAAATTTCATCAATGAATTTACTATGAGAACAATATTGGGAATATAATATAACATCTTCTTTTGCTCTACTTACAGCAACATAAAATAGCCTACGTTCTTCAGATTCCCTTTCAAAATTATTTACAATTCGAGCTGGTTCCAATATCCTAGGGTTTTGTAGTTCACAGGGGAATCCATAAAGACCTCTACTAACATCAATAATAATTACCACTTTTGCTTGAAGTCCTTTACTCTTATGAACCGTAAGATATCTTATCCTTTTTCTTTTTATGTATTCTTTGAAATAATCATTAAACATTTTATTTTTATAAATCCTAGTGAGAACCATAATATCGTCGCTTGTATAATCTTCAGATAATAAATCATCAATCGTTTCTTTACAATGATCTGCGATCTGTTGAAAATACTGTTTCTTATAACTCTCTTGATGAAGAGAAGAAAACAATTTGATTTGATTTCTTTTATCTATTAGCGACTCTACTTTTTTTTCTATTTGAGAACCATCCACATTATTTTTAATTATATCATTACCCAACTCAACAATTGAACGAATGCTTCGATAATTACGTGTTAAATACGTGATTTTTGGATGATCGAAATATTTTTCAAAATTAACAAAAAACTCTGGATTTGATCCTGCAAATCCCATTATACTTTGCCAGTCATCACCAACACAAAACAGTTTGCAATTTGAATTTTTCTCCATTAAAGTTTTTATAAGTTCAAATCTTTGTTTTGAAATATCTTGATATTCATCAATTAAAATATGATCATAGATATTAAAATCTAAATCTTTATGTTTTTTTAATGAATCAACAGCTAGATTAATCATATCCTCAAAATCTATAGTCTCAGTGGATTGTAATTTTTGTTCATATTTTTCATAAATAGGAATTGCTAGATTAGAAAATAATACTTGCTTGTAAGACCATTTTTCGTTTATTAATCGTTCCTTAATTGAGATGGGGTTTAACCTATAAGTTTTTGCATTTCTTATATAATTAGATATATTATGTGGAAGCGATTTTAGGTGAGCTTTACATTCGTCCCATACTTTTTCAACTAATTCAGCATAAGGAATTGGTGAAATTTCAAAAAATGTATCCTTAGGAGTTTTATTTAAAGCATTCAAAAGACGCTCTTTTATAATATTCTCAAAATCAGAATCATCAATAAATTCTCCGAATGTTGTTTCGATTAATATTTTATTTTTCTCATGAAATTTTTCTTCCTTAAGTTTCATAGTTTTTATGTATTTTTCACTATCATAATAATCAGGTAAACCATTATTTTTATCTACAGACCAATGTTCAAAATAAATATCATATTCAGGCAAATAAAAATCCGGGGATGGAGTTTGAGATCTACCTTGTTCATCGACATACTTCATCCAATCGGCATTACTTTCATAGAGTACCTTGATATTTTTTCCATTGATTTTATGAGTTAAAAAGAAATTTAGAATTGTTAATTCTCCAAAACTTTTTACCTTTGTTCCATCTAAAGCAATAAACTCCAGTTGTTTTTGATGATGATAAAACTCTTCTTTTGTTTCAAAATCAACCTCCTCATTGGTTTTATCTTTTATTCCAACATATTTCATGTATTTGATCAAAGAGTTATTAAATCTGGGGACTTGTCTTTCTTTTTCAATCAACTCAACAATTAACTTTAGTCGTCTATTTTCATAATTGTCCCTACCATATACGCTAAAACGTTCGCCACACCTCTTTAATATATCTAATCCAAGTGAATGAAATGTACGAATTTCTACATTTTTATTGTATCTTTTTTTTAATCTGGCTTTCATCTCATTAGCTGCATCTCTTTGAAATGCTAAAGCCAGAATTCGATTGGATTTTATTTGATCTGGATCCCGTTCCATTAAATAAGCTATTCTATTGATTATAACTTCTGTTTTACCTGAACCTGCTCCAGCAACAATTAGATTATGTTTATCATCAATTATAACCGCATTCTTTTGAGTATCATCAATTTCAAATGGAGATTTTTTAAATAAATACTCATATTTTTTCTTTCTATTTTTAACAAAAGATTCATTATATTTTCTTATTTTATTATAAATAATATTAAAATTATTTAATTCTTTACCAAATGACTTCAAATCATTTTTAGAAAAGAAACTTCGCATTTTGTAAAGCATCTCTATCCAGTTTGTTTGAGCTTCAATAATTGCTAAGTTTTTCACCTGTTCTGTATGGATAAGATACGTGTCATTTTTTAATATTTTATTATAGAGACTTTCAACATAATCTCTCCGCTCCAACAGGTTGTCAAAAATCCTATTTTTTATTACACTTTCAAAATGATCTTCGATTTCCTTTTGAAGTCTAATTGCATCTTGTTGACTTTTAAAAATGAATTTTTTAAAATCATGATAATCTTTAATTCCATCGATTTTTACAGATTTGCATAACCCCAGAATATTTTTACATTCTTCTAAAAAAATGGATTTATCCGAAAAAGCATAAAAATCATCTTTTACAAAAAAATCAAATTTATTATTTAATTTTCTTAATTTAAATTCGATATCATTAACTATCCTTCTCATTTCTTCCTTGGAAATCTCTTTGATAATATTAGATTCGGATTCATTCAATTTAAAATGAATGAACCCAATGTGCCTGTGAAAAAATAATAATGAAAAATAAGAAATTAGAGTGAAGAATGCAAAAGATCCAATATACGTAAAAATTAGCATAGATGAAAAAATGTTTATAATAACTAAATAATAAAATCCACTAGAAGATCTTATTGTCCCATACGAACTTCCATTTTCAATAAATTTTATTGAGATAAAATCAAATATTATCAAAAAAAGTAAAACAATTAAAATCTCTGAACCATAAATAAAGGCAGTTGAAAGTGAAAAAAATACTATTGATATTATTAATATTAACTGAAAATACCGTTGAATGTCATCCCTTTCGATTCTTTATTCCCTCCATTAAAACATATTATTTAATCAATTTAAATTTTTTAAAAGTTAGTAATATACAGCAATAATACATTGAACTCATATTACAACTGTAATATAATCTATAGATATTAACTTTATCAGTTTTATGAAAAATTTGAGAAATTCATAGTATTTAAATAAAATTAAATATACGTATTGCGATTAGTTTAGATCTTGTTTATACCCGATGACCTCATCACTTTTGATACATGAGAAGATGTTCTAGAAAATGGATTTCTAACTTTAAGTGATTTGATCTCTTTTCTACATTTCCCGCAATATGGATCATTTTTTTGTGGTTCTGAAAAAACTTTTCCACATCGAACACACTTTTCGTAATGCTCATCTTCAGGTTGATAAGTTCCTTTTTTTATTTCTTCTGCTCGTCTTATTTTATTTTGACAGGTCATACACAATGGTCGATTAAACTGATTCATTGAATATGATAAAATTCCTTTTGTTATAATCCGATTACAACGGTCGCAATGATATAAACTCATGTTGCCTCCCATACTTAAAATATGATTAAATGTTTTATATAACTTTCTGTTATTAAATTATATTGTAGAGTATATAACCAAATTAATGACTGGATAATACTATGTGTTCAAATAGAACACCAATATTTTCATTCCCTCTTTCGTTCCATTACTAAGATCATGATTCCTATTCCAACAAGAACTATGGTTAGGTGGAATCCTGGTGTTTTTATTTCTGTTAATTCGATTGTTTCGGTGACAAGGTCTATATTGAAATATCGATGTGA
>CAZYLG010000087.1:4670-9567 GCA_964648565.1 uncultured Thermoplasmatales archaeon | reverse complement strand
TTCCTCTGTAAAAACCTTCCGTTCAATCAATAGAAAAGAAATTAGAAACCGGATAAATAAAAAAAATAGAAAGTATTGTGTTTAATATCGGATGATCTTAGATTTGATTTTTTCACCAAAAACCATAAGACCATTCTTCATTGCTTCTTCAGCTCTTTTTTCATTCCGAGTAAACACAATGGTGTTTCCTTGATTCCAATGCCAAATAAAATCTTCCATCTTTCTCCCCCATGGAGTCTAAAAAACCATACTGATATTATCCCATAAATAAATTGTGTTTTATGTAACATTAAAATAGGGGGAGGTATCTTCCCATGTTCTATTCAAAGAAACACAGCAAAAAACGGATTTCTTGGGTAATTAAGACAATAACATATTAATATAGAGTCCCGTATCTTGGAATCCTATTAAATTTAATACGGAAATAACAAAATAACGTGCTAAGGAGGCACAAGAATGGTAGAATTTAAAGTAGTTGTAAACGACGTGAAAGACGGCAAGTCACATCAAGTTCAGATATCTGGCCATCATGCGAATTCGCTTATTGGTAAAAAGATTGGAGATGAAGTTGATGGAATATTTATCTCACTTCCCGGCTATAAACTGAAAATTACAGGTGGAACAGATAAAAACGGTTTTCCAATGAGAAATGATTTATCTGGATCTAGTCGCAGAAGATTACTCTTAAGCAAAAGTAAAGGTTTTCATCCGAAAGAAAAAGGTCTTCGCCATAAAAAATCAATTCGCGGAAACACCATCAATCAAGATCTTGTCCAAATAAACATGAAGGTAGCTAAACATGGATCAAAACCAATTCAAGATCTCCTTAAACCAGAAGAATCATCTGGAAAAGAAGACAAAGAGGAGCAATAAATGAAATTGCCACAGCCACCAGAAATCAATATTGGAATGATTGGTCATGTTGACCATGGAAAAACTACGCTCACTCAGCGATTGACGGGAAAATGGACTGATGAGCATTCAGAGGAAATGAAACGTGGTATCTCCATTAAACTTGGATATGCCGATGCTGCATTCTATAAGTGTCCCTCTTGTGGTGATCCTAAAGGATATTGTAATTCAAAAACCTGTCCTGAATGTGGTGGGCCAACTGAAGTTCTTCGCACAGTATCATTTGTTGATGCGCCAGGTCACGAAACATTGATGGCAATCATGCTTTCAAGTGCAGCCATCATGGATGGGGCAGTATTAGTTATCGCAGCTAATGAAACATGTCCACAACCCCAAACTCGTGAGCATTTAACCGCATTAGATATTGCAGGGATTAAAAACATTGTTATCATTCAAAATAAAATTGATCTGGTGACTGAAGAAGAAGCCGCTCAACATTATCAGCAAGTTAAAGATTTTGTTAAAGGAACCTGTGCTGAAGATGCACCGATAATTCCAGTTTGTGCACATCATGATATCAATATTGATGTACTCATTCAAGCAATAGAAAAGTTCATTCCAACACCGCATCGTGATTTGGAAAAGCCACCGTTAATGTATATAGCTAGAAGTTTTGATATTAATAAGCCAGGAGCTAGACCGGATCAGATGAAAGGTGGAGTGATTGGTGGATCGCTTATTCAAGGAACCATCAAGGAAGGAAGTGAAATTGAGATATCTCCAGGTAGAGATATCGTGGAAAAGGGCCGAAAGAAAGTTGAACGAATTAAAACCCGTGTTGATTCTCTTTTTACTGGTGGAATAGAGGTAAAAGAAGCTACACCTGGTGGATTAATTGCTATTGGAACAGAACTAGATCCTGCACGAACGAAATCTGATTCCTTTTCGGGGAAAGTCGTTGGTAAACCTGATCAGTTGCCTCCCACACTTGATTCGTTTTCATTAGAGGTTTCCTTGTTGAAACGAGTTGTGGGAACGATTGAAGAAAAAGCAGTTGAGCAAATTAAAACAAATGAACCGTTAATGCTTACGATTGGAACAGCAACTACTGTTGGAGTGGTCACTGAATCTCACGATGATACCGTTGTTGTCACCTTGAAATTACAGGTTTGCGCTAATGAAGGTCAGCGGATCGCGATTAGTAGGCGGATTGACGGACGATGGCATCTTATAGGATACGGGGAAATTCAAAAATAACCCCTGTTTTTTTAGATACCAATGCTATTTTTATGATCTTTGAATTTTCACTTAATCTAGAATCTGAATTAACTCGATTACTTGGCTCATTTTCCATTAAAATCCCTATTGCTGTATCTCATGAGATTGAGACCATAAAAAAAAGGGGCAAAGGAAAACAAAAAAAATTGGCAAAGCCCGCATTACAATTTATTCAGCGGTATCCAATATATGATCATCCAATGTACAATAATGCTGATGATGCCTTATTTTATGAAGCTGGAAAAGTCAATGCGGTGGTAGTTACTAATGATTTTGATTTAATAGATAGGTTAAAAGAAAAACAGATTCCACGTATTTTTCTTCGTGGAAAACATCAATTAGTTCTTGAGATGTGATTTTCTTTAGAAAGTTTTTATAAGAGTGTGTCTATTCCGGGTAAGACGGTTCGTTCTGTCGGGGTGGCTCAGCCTGGTTAGAGCGCCTGACTCATAAGCGCAGCTTAAAGGGTTCGAAAAAAAGTTGCCTTTTTGGCGTTAAGATATCAGGAGGTCGCGGGTTCAGATCCCGCCCCCGACATGCTTTTTATTTATGAAACAAATATACGAATTTTTAGTAATTGTTTAAGAATATGTTCACATCCTAACGGGAGTATATTTAAAAAAATATCTTGATATAAAATTTATCAAAAGAAGAAAATTGACATATATCGAATGGTATTATGGTTTTTATAATATCCAGAATTTCAAATAAATTTAGAACGGATCATTATTTTTAACCAGTAAAAAATACCTGGAGAAACTAAATTCAGAATCTCACAGGTAAAATAAGCGCTCTCATTGGGATGCTATCACCCAAAATACTGGTATTTTATTTTTCTTTACGACAGTTGACGAACATCCACTCTTTCATTCTTCGAATCAAGTATTAATATATTCCAAAGTACAATATTTCTTTATTTATCATATTTCTATTCGATAATGTATCTTTAAGTACATCTTTGATTAAATCAATGATATTTTCAATGATTACGATTGGATTTTTTATGAAGTTAATTAAGAATAGTAATTCAAAAAGTATCGATAAGGGAATTGAATACATGAGTATTCCTATTACTTCTCTTATTGTTAGTGGATTTGAATAAGGACCTATTGTGATCATAATTAAAAATAATACAATGTAAGAATAAATGAACATCCATAAGATGAATAAAAGTATTGGAAGTATCATAAAAAAAACATTCATCGTATTTGTTTTTGTAATTGATTTACGATTTGAAATTTGAGAAATATACGTATTATTGAGTGTGTCTTTTTTTCTTTGAATACTTGTTTAACTTCAAGTGATTGAACCGTATTGATAAAAGGAATTGATACTACTAATAGACAAGTAACTATACAAATAATGATTTTTGATGCTTTACTCATTAACTCCCCCGAACTAACATTTTTAATAGCATAAGGAATATAAAACGGTTATTGTGAGAAACAATATATAATTAAAGATATAACACCTTTTTTAAAAATTACACTAAAAAATTATATGATAAATATCTATTGAGAATAAAGGATAATACACTTTGATTAATATTTTATTGAAAGATAATAAAAACCGAAATAAATACCAATTTATGTATTTTGTATGATTTTTTTATTACATAAATAATAATTTGAAACGAAATATATAAATAATGTTTAAATTATATAATATTACAGAAAAGTGATAGATTATGGAGGGTTTAAAGACAACAACATCTTGTATAGTCGTTGTTTGTTTATTAATTAGTGCTGGTTTAATTCCTGTAGTCTCTGCATCAATGAAACCAATAATGTTAAACGAAGTTGTTAATAATGATTTTATTGAAGAGGAAGATCATCCTGCATACTATAATGTGACTCGTTATCATTTCAAAGGATTCAGGTGTGAAGAAGAAACCATTCGGGTGTCATATGAGGATGCGATGCGGATGAAAAAGGAATATGAGCATATTGATTCCTTGTCTATGAGTGCATCTGAAAAACGTGAGAAAAAACATGATGTTTTAGTGGAGAATGAGTTATTGTCTAATGATCGAACTAATTTGTTTGCCAATCAAATGAATAATAGGATGAGGAAGTCTGATTCAGATGATGAGAAAGAAGCATATATTTTTATATCAACTATAATAACAGGTACTCTTGGTCCATGTTTTATCAATTTATTATCTCTACCAGGTATAGCCCCATTTTTTTTATCATATGCTATAGGAGTGAACGTAACATTAAAATTAATGTTTGGACTTATGGGAACTGTTGTTTTTCAATCAGATGGCTGGGTTAATATCTTCGTATTGGCTCTTGTGGGATATGTTTGTGTTATACCCTTTTTTTCACCATGCGGTTACATAGATGCATTCGCTTTTCTTGGTGGAATGAATGAAATGTAACTTATGATTTTTATATCTAATATATAACAATTAGACTTTCAATTCATCTATATAATAAAATTTTCAAAAAATTTTTAAATATTTACGATATATCATATCCTAAATCCATATTTTTATGAAATGATGGATTTAGTAGAAGGAGGCATTATCTTTGGAAAGTAAAAGAATTTGTTTAGTATTAGGAGTAGTTATATTAGGAATCACAACCATTTTTATAACCAGTTCAACGGTAGACGCTGAAAACAGTGTACCCATTGGTTTTGAATAAGATTGTTGAAAGTTATTTTATATGAAAACTATTTTATATTCACATTCTATTATATTTATAGGAAAAGTGATAGATTATGGAGGGTTTAAAGACAACAACATCTTGTATAGTCGTTG
>CAZYLG010000087.1:0-4570 GCA_964648565.1 uncultured Thermoplasmatales archaeon | reverse complement strand
TATAATGTGACTCGTTATCATTTCAAAGGATTCAGGTGTGAAGAAGAAACCATTCAAGTCTCATATGAGGATGCGATGCGGATTAAAAAGGAATATGAATCTATTGATTCCTTACCTATTAGTTCAAATGAAAAACGTGAGAAAAAACATGATGTTTTAGTAGAAAATGAGTTATTGTCTAATGAGCGAACTAATTTGTTTTCCAATCAAATGAATAATAGGATGAGGAAGTCTGATTCAGATGATGATAAAGAAGCACAGGTTTTTATACTAACTCAAATAACCGGTACTCTTGGTCTATGTTTTATCAATTTATTACATTTTTTTGGTGTAGCCCCATTTTTTTTATCATATGCTATAGGAGTGAACGTAACATTACGTGATATTCTTGGAGGAACTAATGTTTTTCAATCAGATGGCTGGGTTAATATCTTCGTATTGGCTCTTATGGGAACGATTCTTGTTATACCCTTTTTTTCACCAGGCGGTTACATAAATGCATTTGCAATGTTGGGTGGAATGAATGAAATGTAATTAAAAATTTTATGATATATACCATTTAATATTACATTTTATTTATTTATAATATTTTTAAAAAATTTTTAAATATTTACGATATATCATACCCTAAATCCATATTTTTTTAGAACGATGGATTTGCAAGAAGGAGGCATTGCATTTGGAAAGTAAAAGAATTTGTTTAGTATTAGGAGTAGTTATATTAGGAATCACAACCATTTTTATAACCAGTTCAACGGTAGACGCTGAAAACAGTGTACCCATTGGTTTTGAATAAGATTGTTGAAAGTTATTTTATATGAAAACTATTTTATATTCACATTCTATTATATTTATAGGAAAAGTGATAGATTATGGAGGGTTTAAAGACAACAACATCTTGTATAGTCGTTGTTTGTTTATTAATTAGTGCTGGTTTAATTCCTGTAGTCTCTGCATCAATGAAACCAGTAATGTTAAATGAAGTAACAATGCCTCTATTTTTAAAATTCATATCCTTGAATTTGGATTTGGTGTCTTAGCAACAAGTATACGAAGTAAATCATCTGATTCATTTTTCCAAAAATGAACAATATTGGCTGGACTATGAATGATACAATCACTTTCTACTTCTTTTTCTTCATTACCTATAAACACAATTCCTTTTCCTTCGATTACATAAAAGAATACGTCAACTGGCGTTTTATGAGGCTTTAATGATTCACCAGGCTGTAAAATCATCACTACGACTTGTGCTGATGGTTTATCATAAACTTTCCGAGCATCCACATTATGTATATTATCTACTGGTTTTTTATCACGTACATAAGTTATTTCCATAATATTTCACCTTCCTTTTTTCCATATGATATACCCTTCTTGGGGCAGACTTCACTACATCGCATACAGAGGTAACATTCTTGTTTAAATGAATTCACTGTTGCTTCATCCGTTGGGCAATGTTTTTCACAAATACTACAATCGATACAGTTTTCATTCCGGTTTAATTGAAAAACACTCTTTAATGCTGCAAATGAAAGTAATAAGCCATATGGACACACAAACCGGCAAAACGGACGATACACCACAATTGAAAAAAGTAACAGTAAAACAAAAACAAGAACGAATAATGAAGTGAAATTCAGATTAAAAAAATCAGCGATACCAAAAAAAGATAACATATTCACTGAAAAAACAATTCCTAGTACGATGAACAACACAAAAAAGAGCACATGAACAATCATCACTGCTTTTTGATTACTGATTTTTTTCTGTTTAACTGGTAGTCGTGATGCTATTTCCTGAACTGCACCAATCGGACAGACATAACCACAAAAAAATCGGCCAAACAACAAAGTTAAGAATAGGATCAATACCAATCCTAATGCTGCCATGGGAAGTGGAGCGCCAAGAGCTACTGCATCTTGAAGGAGAAGGAATTGAAATGAAACAGGCATCATTGGAGCGAAAAACAAAAAACCAAAAAGTGTGGAGAGAAACAAAAACAACAATCCAATTTTATTTGTAAACTTGTTTTTCCTCAGCAGCACTGCAAGGAGAATGATAACAAAAACAGCATACAGCAGTCCAATGAATTTTGGAGCATTTTCAAAGATCATAGGTATACCTCATGTAAGATTAAAAAAGGAGATTAGGGAGAAGAAACCAATTCCATAAGTTTTGAATAATCATCTTCAACAGTTGTATTCGGCATAATGCCGAACTTATCAACCAGTACATCTAATACACCTGGTGAAACAAAAGCAGGAAGCGTTGGTCCAAGAATTATATTCTGCACACCTAATGATAACAACGAAAGTAATACCAACACTGCTTTTTGTTCATACCAAGCGATATTATACACTATGGGCAATTCATTAATTTCAACGCCGAGTGTTTCAGCAAGTTTCTGTGCGATTACTACCAAAGAATACGAATCATTACATTGACCCGCGTCAAGTACTCGAGGAATACCCTCGATATCACCGAGTCCAAGTTTATTATATCGATACTTTGCACAACCCGCCGTGAGAATTACAGATTCCTTTGGCAATTGTTGAGCAAAATTCGTATAATACTCACGATCCTTATGACGACCATCACAACCGGCCATTACCACAAATTGATTGATTTTACCTGATTTCACCAAATCAAGGATTTTTTCTGCATGCTTTAATGCTGTATGATGGGCAAAACCAATTGTGAGATCACCGTGTTCTATTTCAGTTGGTGGCTTGCATTGTTTCGCATGCTCAATCAGGACACTAAAATCTTTTTCCTCATCATCCTTTCTATCTGATATATGCTTTAGGCCAGGGAATCCAACCATGCTGGTGGTATATACTCGGTCTTTGTATGAGTCAGTTGGTGGCACCAGGCAATTCGTAGTCATGAGGATAGGGCCGTTGAATGATTCGAACTCCTTTTTTTGTTTCCACCAGCTTCCCCCATAATTTCCAATAAAATGGTCATATATTTTGAACTGTGGATAGGCATTTGCTGGAAGCATTTCTCCATGAGTGTATACATCTACCCCGGTTCCTTGTGTTTGTTTTAATAATTCTTCCAGATCTTTTAAATCATGACCGCTGATGAGTATCCCTGGGTTGTTTGCTACCCCGATGTTTACCGTTGTGATCTCTGGGTTTCCATAGGTACTGGTATTTGCTTTGTCAAGGAGTGCCATAGTCTGCACACCAATTTTACCACATGCTAATACCATGCTGGTAAGTTCATCAGCAGAAACATCTTTTTTCAGGGTAGTTGCCAATGCTTGTTGCATGAACAATGGAATCTGATCATCATGATAACCTAACATAGTAGCATGATGATAATACGCAGCAACGCCTTTCAAACCATAGATGAGGAGTTCTTTCAATGATCGGAGATCCTCATTTGGTTCAGAGAGAACACCGACTGTTTTTGCTTTTTCAAACATATCTTGTTCATTGTTTGGTTCCCAGGTAAGAACATCAACATCCGATTGGTTCTCTGTTTTCTTTGTAATGGTGTTTCGTAAGGTGAGTGCTTCATTGATTTTATCTAAAAAATAGTGTTTGTCAAAGTTGACATTTGTAATTGTTGAGAACAGTGTTTCAGTGATAAAATCATCCACGTCTCGTGTTTCTTCATTTCTCTCCTTTCGTTCAAGGTTGATTAGTGATAAGCCTTTTAATAAATAGATGGTGAGATCCTGAAGTTCTGCGACCTCACTTTTCTTTCCACATACACCAACAATGGTGCATCCTTTTCCTTTCGCAGTTTCTTGACATTGATAACAATACATATTTTTTTCCTCAATATTTTTTTTATAGCCATTCATCTTTGAGAATTTCGCCTTTGATACTGACCATGATGTGCTTAATGGGGATTTTTCTTGTTGCTTCTTCCACTGCTTTTTTCGCCATAACTAAGAGACCAGTGCAGCAGGGTACTTGCATGGTTACTACGGTGAGTGTTTTTATGTTTGCTTCATCAATTAATTTGATAAGCTTCTGTAAGTACACGTTTTTGTTGATATCAAGCTTTGGACAGGCAATAGCAAGAGTTTTTCCTGACAAAAACTGTTGATGGAAATCACCAATTGAATAAGCAACACAATCTGCTGCGAGCAATACATCACTCTGTTTGAAATAATTTGCATCTGGGTTGATGAGATGCATTTGTACGGGCCATTGTTGTAGTTGTGATGGTTGAGATTTAGCATGGTTTTGTTGGACTGTGTTATCCTGTTTGATTAAGATGGATTGTGAACCTGGGCATCCTTGAGGTTGAAATGTTTCTGTATTTGTCTCAGTGTTGAAATTAATATTGATGTCATGTTCTTTTAAGATTTCGAGTGCATCGTTGAGATAGTTTGTTTCTCCATGTTCTTTCAGATGTTGTAAGTGAGCAATGATTGTGTTTTTCCCTTGTTTAACAATATTCTTCATTACTTTTCGTTCATCATATGGGTCTGCTTCTCGTTCTTCGACACTAATTGCTCCTTGTGGACAATGCCCAAGACAGGCGCCGAGTCCATCACAGAAGATATCACTGATGAGACGTGCTTTTCCATCAATGAGTTGAATTG
>CAZYLG010000086.1:0-9581 GCA_964648565.1 uncultured Thermoplasmatales archaeon | reverse complement strand
AAGTCTAAACCATAAATAGTGCCAGATGATATGAAATTATTTCTCAGACAGGCTCATATGTAGATTTAAAGGGAAATAAAGATTTTCAACAGATTCAAGAAGCAATTAATGAAAGTTCTTCAAATACCAAAATTATTGTTGCACCAGGTATTTACACTGAAAATATAGTAATTAACAAAGATGTTATATTAAAAGGGGAAATAAAAGAAGAAACTATTATTGATGGAAGAATCAGGGCGATGTTATTTTTATTACAGATAATGATTCTGCATATCTCTCAAATTTTACTATACAAAATAGTGGGGAAAACAGAAAAATTCCTTTTAATGCTGGAATAAAAATCAATTCTAATTATAATCAAATCTATAATATGAGCATTGTTCATAATTCTTATGGGATGGTATCATTTTTTGGCTCTGAAAATATATTTTCAAACAATTCGTTTTATAATAATACAGAAGCAGGATTGTATCTTTATCATGATGAACAGGATGTTATTAGTAAGAATCATTTTCAAAATAATACGTATGAAATATATATTAAGGGTTCAAAACATGCAAGCATTTCTGAAAATAGTATCAAACAGAATAAAAGAGGTGTTTTTTGTTGTTGCGGAGCAACTGATAATTTGTTTTATCTAAACTCATTTATACAGAATAGTGAAATGCAGGCGTATGATGAATCAAATCTAGAAAATACTTGGTATCATCCTCAGATGGGTTGTAATTATTGGGATGATTATACCGCAGTGGATGAAAATGATGATGGATTTGGTGATCAACCATGCTAAATTTCAGATGATGGTCTTGTTCAGGATGAACTTTCCTTAATCGAGTCATTTATTAAATGATTTGAGAATAAAAATGTATGATCATGGCTTAACAAAAATTTAAGATGATTAATTTGAACATTTAAGAATCTTTGAAGAGGTTATGTTTTAAAAATAAATGGTATTTTACATATTAAAAATAAAATAGTAAAGTTTATATTAATGTAAACGCTCTTTTAATATAATAAGAATGGGGAGAAAATTCAAGTTCTTATGTTAAAAAAAAGAACAACAGATGAAATTAGTGGTATCTATGATGAAAATTAAAAGTATGTTAACTGTTGTTGGTGCAATTATCTGTTCGTTGTTACTCCTTACGACAAATATGCTTATGTTCACTCTTTCAGCACAAGAATCCGATGTAAATGATAATACTTTTGAATTAACCAAATCAAACACAATTTTGTATGTTGGAGGAAGTGGTATTGGAAATTATACTTCTATTCAACAGGCAGTGGATAATGCAAGCGATGGCGATATCGTTTTTGTGTACAATGGAGTATATTATGAGAATGTCGTGATTGAAAAATCAATTTCATTAATTGGTGAACAACAAGAAACAACAATTATTGATGGAGGTAATACTTCGTCAGTTGTAACCATGAGTAGTGTAATGATGAACATGTCAAATTTTACGATACAACATGGGGGTAATCATGGTGTTTTCATTGATAATGCTCATGGAGCAACACTTTCTCATTTACGTATTAGACAAAATGTTAACTATGGTATTTATGCAGCAACAGCTATTAATTGCACGATAAAAAATAATTACATATTTGATAATACACATGGTATTTATTTAGATTTTTCAAGTCGATATTGCTCAATACGTGATAATCAAATTTCAAACAATTCATTTCTAGGATTATCATTGAAAAACTCTTTTGCAAACAAGATACAAGATAACCTAATATCAGGTAATTCTTATGGATTGAAACTGTATTCAACATATGATTGTTCGATTTTTTCAAATCAACTTATGAATAACAGTGAATACAGCATTCTCTTAAAAGAGAATAGTCATGATAATGAAATACGATTTAATAACATATATTTTACAAAAAAAGGTATTGAAATCATTGATGACTCTTCTTTTAACTTAATCTCTGCTAACACAATTAAAACCAGTATGAACACTCCTCCAACAGCAATCGCTGATTCAAAGAGTACCATAGAAAATAGTTCAGTTCTTATTTCTGTGCTTGATAATGATTATGATCGTGATGGATGGATAAACTCCTCATCAATTATCATCGAACAACCTCCTACTTATGGTATCATTAATGTGAATACTACTGGAGAAATTGAATATATACCAAATACTGGTTATGTTGGAAATGATAGTTTCACCTATCGATTAACGGATGATCAAGGTCTTTTTTCAAATAATGCCATGGTAAAAATTAAAATTATTCCAGATACATTAGGTGAGGAAATCAGTCAGCAACAAGCCGTTTTAAACAGATCACTTCCAATTTATGGTGATTGGTGGATGGCTCAATCAATCCGGCCGCAAGCAGGAACACTTACTAAAATCGGCTTACGATTAAAAACCACGGGAAATCCTCCAGCACCACTTCAAGTAGATATCCACCAAGAAACAATTGATGGACCAATCGTCTTTTCTTCCACATGTACTCCATCTCAAATTAATTCCACCTATGATTGGATCTTATTTGATGATACTGATTTTATCGTAGATCCAACACTTCAATACTTTATTGTAGCCCATAGTACAAGTGGGAATCCAAATCATAATTATGAATGGGGTCATAGTAATAACAATAAGTACCAGGCAGGAAATGTTTTCACCTCAACGGATTTTGGATCAAACTGGGAACCCTTAAACAATTCAGATTTTTGTTTCAGAATCTATAAAACAATCGGTATTTATCCAGTGTCAGCAAATGATACTTTTTCAACTACTAAGGGAAAAACGTTAACGATATCTGCCCCAGGTGTTCTGGTTAATGATTTTGATTATGATCAAAGTCCTTCTCCATTATCTAGTATTCTAGTCGATGATGTTAGTCATGGTTCACTTACGTTACAATCAGACGGATCTTTTACGTATATTCCACATTGGGATTTTTCAGGTACTGATGAATTTACGTACAAGGCAACAGATGGAAAATATAACTCCTCAATTTCAACAGTTACCTTACATGTTTCAACAGAAGACACCTATTGTGTTCATATTCCATTTAGTGGGTCTGATTCAACAGATAATATTTTGATTCATAACAATTTTTATTCTAGTACACCCAATCCAATAACCTATGATTATTATGATAACAAATGGGATAATACCACTCTGCTTTCAACAGGCGGAAATTACTGGTCTAATTATAATGAAATCGGTGAAGGAGCATTAGATGATGATGCGAATGGATTCTATGATGACCCATTCCTTATACTCGAAAATAGTCAAGATAATTATCCACTTTCACAACCGTATCTTTCTTTTTTGCCAACTGCAAATTTTTCATGGATGCCGGTGGGCCCAGATACTAGTTTACAAATACAATTCACCGATCTATCCACGGATTATAGTTATGGTTCAATCGTTGAATGGTTTTGGCAATTTGATGATGGTAACACATCAAATGATCAACATCCACTTCATCAATATGATACAATTGGTGTGTACAATGTTAGTCTTACCATTAGTGATGATGATGGATTAACAGATACTATCAACAAATGGATCACTATATCTGCAAGTCCTCCGACTGCTGATTTTAGTTGGATTCCAGATAATCCTGAAACCTTTCAAAACGTGAATTTTACTGATCTTTCTGAAGATGATGGTACTATTGTATCGTGGTTATGGGATTTTGATGATGGAACCACTAGCACAATGCAGAATCCAACTCATCAATTTAATGATAATGGTGTTTATAATGTAGCATTACAGGTTGGTGATGATGATGGAGCAACAGATACTATTACCAAACAGATAATGGTGGCTAATCAACCTCCAAATGCAAATAATGATACTGTTAACACTTTTGAGAATACATCAGTAATAATAGATGTGTTAAACAATGATAGTGACGTCGATGGATACATTATCCCATCATCTGTTACCGTTATAGATTCAGCACAACATGGTACCACGATGGTTAATTCAAGTACTGGAAAAATTGAATATATGCCAACTAGTGGTTTTTATGGATCTGATGATTTTATATATCAAATCAGTGATGATGATGCTGATACCGATACTGCCATGGTAACAGTAGAAGTAATTCATATAAATCTTGCTCCAATCGCAGAAAATGATAGTTATAATGCAACAGAAGATCAAGAACTAATAATAACTGCTCCAGGGGTTTTAAGTAATGATTTTGATTCTGATGCGTATCCATCAGATTTAAGTTCACATCTAATCTCCGGCCCAAGTAATGGTAGTTTACTGTTAAATACAACTGGTGCATTTATTTATACTCCTGATCCTGATTTTTATGGTGTTGATAGTTTTGTGTATCAAGCATTTGATGGCATGAACTATTCTTCGAATACTACGGTTATCATCAATGTAAGTAATATTAATGATGCACCAATAGCTATCGATGACTCATATGAAATGTTAGAAGATACTGTTTTTCAAAATTTTTCAGTAAGCGTGTTAGATAATGATATAGATTCAGATAATCAATCAACTGATCTTACTGCCACCTTAGTAGATTCGGTATCTTATGGAAATCTTACTTTTTATGAAAATGGATCTTTTGTGTATACGCCTAATCCTGATTTTTATGGTGTTGATACTTTTCTGTATCAAGCATTTGATGGATTGAATTATTCTGAAGTAGCAACGGTCACGCTTAACGTTGAAAATGTTAATGATGCTCCTGTTGCCTATAATGATTCATATTCAACAAGTGAAAATACGCTTTTAACTGTAAATGAGCCGGGTGTTTTAGAAAACGATATTGATATTGATTCACCGGATTTATCGGCTGTACAATTACTTGGTCCATATCATGGCTCATTAACGTTTTATGATGATGGATCATTTGAATATCTTCCAAATACGGGTTTTTATGGATATGATTCTTTTTCTTATCAAGCATATGATGGAAATCTTGGTTCAAATATTGCTAATGTAACCATTTATGTGAATGATAGTAATGAACATCCTATCGCATTTGATGATAGTTATTTGGGTATGGAAGATTCATGGTTGAACGTGAGTGCCCCCGGCGTTTTGGCTAATGATTCTGATCCAGATAATGGTCCACAATCACTAACCACTTCTTTAAAAACGAAGGCATCACATGGTACATTATCATTGAATGCTGATGGTAGTTTTTCATATCTTCCAAATGAAAATTATACTGGATCTGATAGTTTTAGTTATTATGCATTTGATGGAATCAATTATTCAAATGAAGCAACAGTTACCTTATCGATTGAAAATATAAATGATGCACCAGTGGCAAATGATAATTTATACAATACTGATGAAGATATCAATTTAACCGTTCAAGCTCCTGGTGTGTTAAGTAATGATTTTGATGCAGAAAGTCAAGTCGCGGATCTTACTGCTGTGTTACAAACCACTGTTTCACATGGGATACTTTCATTTTCAAGTAATGGTTCTTTTGAATATGTGCCCAATCCAAATTATTTTGGTGTTGATACTTTCACTTATCAAGCTTATGATGGTATTAATTATTCAAATAATGCAACGGTTACCATTGTTATCAATAGTGTTAATGATCATCCTATTGCAAGTAATGATTCATATGTGATGAGCTCAAATACCACGTTATATATTCCAAGTCCAGGAGTACTTAATAATGATTATGATCCAGATAATTATCCAAATAATCTAACTGCAGTAATTGCTAATCACACGGTTAAAGGCGTGATTAATCTTAGTGAAAATGGATCATTTATCTATACGCCTCTTGAAGGTTTTTCAGGTAATGATTCATTCACTTATTTTGCATTTGATGGAATGAATTATTCAACTGAAACTCATGTTAATATTACTATTATTGACTCTAATATTCCTCCAGTTGCGGTTAATGATACGTATTACGAAGAAAAAAATTCAAATCTTAGCATTAATAGTCCCGGAGTACTCAGTAATGATTATGATCCGGATACATCACTAGATAATCTTTCAGTTATACTTATTTCCGATGTATCGAATGGATCATTACTATTGCATGCAAATGGATCTTTTTCTTATGCTCCTCAGTTAAATTTTACAGGAATTGATTCTTTTGTGTATCAAGTATTTGATGGTGAGAATTATTCAAATAATGCAACTGTTACTATTACTATTGTTGATCAAATTAATCCAATAGCACATAATGATTCGTATTATTTGTTAGAAAATGATGTCTTATCTGTTTTCGCACCTGGTGTTTTAAGTAATGATACTGGTGGCGTTGATAATTTATCAACAATTCTAGTTAGTGATGTTTCTTACGGATCACTTTCATTAAATGAAAATGGTTCATTTACGTATCAACCAACAACTGGTTGGTCAGGAATTGATATGTTTACGTATCAAGCAACAGATGGATACACGGTTTCAAATAATGCAACGGTGACTATAACCGTGTTAGCATCAAATCAAGCACCAATAGCTAATGATGATATCTTTGATGCTTTTCAAAATACTGAATTAATAGTTACGGATCCTGGAATCTTATCTAACGATTATGATCCTGATCTCGGTCCACTTCCAATTAGTCCCATAGTTGAAACAAATGTTTCTCATGGTCAATTACTTGTCAGTGATAATGGATCATTTACGTATAATCCAGATGAAAATTTTACGGGTACCGATCAGTTCACCTATTATGCTTTTGATGGATTGAATTATTCAAATCTAGCAACGGTTACGATTACAGTGAGTAGTACAAATCAAGCACCAATTGCTCAACCTGATTATTACAGTATTGATGAAGACATAATTTTATTTGTGAACACTTCAAGTGGTGTGCTTAGTAATGATATTGATCCAGATAATGGTCCACAATCGTTAAGTGCAGTTATCGTTGACTCTCCCTCCTTTGGCTTTCTTACATTTAATTCATCAGGATCATTTATGTATCAACCAAATGAAAATTTTAGTGGTACTGATCTTTTTACGTATCAAGCATATGATGGGCAGAGTTACTCTAATCTTACCAATGTAACAATCACGATTAATCCAGTTAATGATGCACCTGTTGCTATCGATGATGAAGCAAGCATGATTATTAACTCGTCAATTACCATAAATATTTCCTCAAATGATATAGATGCAGATGATAACCTGGATTTAAGTTCAATAAGTATTACACAAGAACCAACCAATGGCACTCGAACTATTAACGGTGATGGAACGATAACTTATACTCCAAATCCGGGGTTTACCGGCGTTGAGATTCTTAAATATACGATTTCAGATACACTGGGGTTAGTTTCAAACGAGGCTACAATTCGTATTAATGTTACCTTTTTACTTGATGTGAATCAAAGCATGTTTGATCGAGGTTTTCCAATTCGATCTGCTGCTGATGGTGCTTGGGCAGGTGCACAATCATTCAATCCAAATCTTAATTTGATAACCACGGTTTCTTTGTATGTTCGTACTTTTGGATCAGCTTCTTTTAATCTTACTGTTGAATTACGAGAAGATGCAGTGAATGGCACTCTTCTTGACACTCATTTGTTTACTCCATCTGATATACCAAGTTCATGGTCATGGATAACGATAGATGTAACAGATATCATCGTTGATCATAATACTACGTATTTCATTGTTATTCAACCAGCTCCTGGATCAGTTACCAATAGTTTTGGGTATGAATGGGGCTATGCCTTTGGTGATCAATACGATGATGGTAGTTTTTGGTTCACTCGTGATGGTGGAAACCTTTGGCGAGATCTACCAAGCATGTATGAGTTTACGTTTAGAACGTATGGATTATCATAATTTTTTTTCTTTCTTTTCTTGTATATTAACAAAAATGTTATCTCATTTCTTTATAATGATTATTAAACAAAAGTTAAATATACCTCGTTTGTATTGATTTCAAAAAAAAGCCTATCGATCAGGTGTCTTGATGGCTGGCTTATAAAATTGAAAAATCATTATGGATAAAGATTTTGTAATGTTAAACTAATGGAGTTATGATATAGATGAAGAAGAGATATCAGATATTTAAAATATTGATTGGGATCGTTTTTTTATTTACTCTTTTCAATAGTGTTTTTACTAGCATTTCAGCAGATGAAACCGGTTCTATCCTTTATGTTGGTGGGTCTGGAGATGGAAATTATAGCAGTATTCAAATCGCAGTGAAAGAAGCTCAGGATGGCGATACTATTATTGTTTATCCGGGGATTTACCATGAAACAATACGTATTGATTCATCAATCCATTTGAATGGACTTTCAGCTGATGAAACGATAATACGCGGAGATAATCTTTCTAATGTAATCAAGGTAAATGCTGATGGTGTTAAACTTTCTAATTTAACCATAGAAAAAAGTGGCATTTATGTCAAATCAGATGATAATACTGACGAAGATGATGATTCGGATGATGGATTGACTCCAGTGCAACCAATCCTTGATTTACGAATCCTGCCTGTGAATTTTTCTGGAGTTTATTCTGATTTTGATAATACGATTATTTCCTCTTGTCTTTTCAAGGATTGTGAAACGGGGGTTTTCTTACGAAATGGATCCAAGAATCAGATATCTGATTGTGTTTTTATGAATAATACACAAAGCGGTTATTTTATCCAATTAAAGCAAGTAAAAATTATGGATTGTCAAGTTCATGAGAATCAGTTTGGATTTTATTTTTCTTTTACGACCAATAGTAAAATGGTGTCATGTAATATTTCAAATAATGTTGATGTTGGATTATTTCTCACTGATTCTGATGCAAATCAGTTTACCTTGAATCATTTGAGGAACAATTCATTTGCGGTTATTCTTCAGAATAATTGTGAAGGAAACATGTTTTATTCAAATACGATTATCAGTAATCGGCAAATGCAAGCACTTGATAACTGTAATAATTCTTGGGATAATGGTCACCTTGGAAACTACTGGGATGATTACACCGGTAATGATTCAAATAATGATGGTATCGGTGATACTCCCTATGATATTTTACAAATCAGCAAGGATCGTTTTCCATTAATGCAAAAGCCAACTGGATCATCCGGTGAGATCACTATTCGAATCAATTCTCCGTTGACCTATGAAACTATAACTGAAGAGATCATATTGAGTGGTGAGGTAGAAAGTACCAATCCTATTGATCAAGTGTTAGTTCGATTCGATCAATCTGATTGGATTGTTGCCCAAGGTACAAGTTCATGGTCAGCTCCATTGGACACTAAAGGATTTACATCTGGATCATATGATATCTATATTTCAGTGAAAACAAGTAATTTACAGACAGAAGTATTTCATGATTCAATAATATTAACTAGTGAAGATACAAATGGTTCGGAAGGTGAGCCTGAACCTACAGATACGCCTGGTTTTCTATTCGTTTTCATGCTTTTAGCAACAATGATTGTTGTCTTTATGTTGAAAATAAGAAAATAAGAAATGTTATGTACTATCCTTCAATTTTTTATTCTTTTTAAATATAAAATAATATTTTTTCTTTTCGTTCATTTCTTCTCAAATTCCTATTTTTAAAGTTTTGGTGTAGCAAAATTGTGTATTGAATCTATCTTTAAACCATGACAATTTTTAAAAAATAGTATTATTT
>CAZYLG010000085.1:0-9656 GCA_964648565.1 uncultured Thermoplasmatales archaeon | reverse complement strand
GAATACGAAAAGGATATTCTGATCAAACACCAAAAGTCCTCCCCACTGATTTTGTGAAAGGAATAATTACAAAAAACCAAAAAAAACAAAACGCAGGATTAGAAACCACGCATCCGGCTAACGTAGATGTCTTATCATTTCATTTCGCACTTGTTGGATTGAGTTATATTGCAACTTATGGACTGGTAAGTTTTTTAACTAGTATTCTTCCATCTGATATTGCAAAAATGATATGGGGATTTTTCTTTTTCTTTGGGCTTGTAGTCGCATTACTTGTCCGCATATTGATAACTAAATTAGACGTAGATTATTTATTAGACCGAGATGTACAAAAAAGGATCACGGGATGGTCAGTTGATTTCTTAATCGTTGCAACTATTGCATCGATTGAACTAGCAATCATATGGAATTACTTGTTACCAATATCTGTTATTTCCTTTGTCACGGGTATTGTCACCTTAATTGTGGTCTTTCATCTAGGAAAACGAATGTGGAAGCGATATGCATTAGAACGAACTGCAGGAATCTTTGGCACAGTTACTGGTACGGTTCCCAGCGGACTTCTTCTCGTAAGAATACTAGATCCTGAATTCAAAACTCCTGCAGCAATCGATCTTGGCTTAACATCCATCTTTGCTGCACCATTTGTGTTGTCCGGAATGCTTTTAGTAAATGCGCCAGTGTTATGGGGTTGGAGCATGGAACAAACACTTCTTGTATTTGCTGTAATGTTACTAGTTGCTCTTGCGTTAATTCGGCTTTTTGGATTATGGGGAAAACCACAGTTCTAAAAAAAAAGGTAAACCGAATTATTTTTCACTTTTTTTAATTTCTGCTACTACTCGACAAGGAGATCCATCAGCGTTTTTAATATTTAGTGGAAAAATATAACAAAAAAATCGTTGCTGAGATATTTTGTCTAAATTCGTTAGATTTTCTACAATTCGGATATTATGAGAAAATAAAAGTTTATGAAGATAATACGGATTGTTATCAGGAGTAAATGAATCAATGCAAAGAATCGAAATCTTTTTTTCAATAAGTTTTTGAATGGTCCTTTCAGAAATGACTGGATTATTTTCAAAATAATCTTTTTCATAAATATGTTTGCTATATCCAGTAAAAAAGAACACGAAATCGTTAGGTTTCACATTGCTAACATCAATGTCTATTTTAGATTGATGACGAACATCAAATATTATTGCTTCTCCAATGAATGATTCAATAGGATAATCCGAAAGTGTTTTTCCAGAATCAATCATATGTTTTGGGGCATCGATATGAGTGGAAAAATGAGACGTAAATGTCAACTGTTTTTCATTCCATCCTTTGGTATCAATCGTTGAAAATTGCTTAATCCTAGGAAGAGGATCACCGGGAAATACTGGAATTTGATCATCGATAGGAAGGGTTAAATCAATAAACATGAACATATTATATCCATAGTGTTTTTTAAAGGATGCGCTTAGTTAAACAAATATCGATCAGCCGATAATTAATAAAGAAGATTAATTTATAAATAATGAGTGATAATTACTACTTTGAAAAATTGAAAAAAACCTCATCCATTTATTACCAAAAAATATGAGGAGTTAAACTGATGAACAAAATAACACTAATTTCCATAATCTCAATTCTATTTTTATTATCACTTGATTGTATAGGGACCATACCATCACTTTCCCGATCAATTCAAGAGAATAGTGATGTTGAACAAAACAAATTACCTTTAACATGTACTACCAAATTATATCATGCTGAAAAAAGAAGTTATGGTTCGATAATCGCAGGTTCTGCAGCACAACCTATAACACCAGATCTTTCAACTCAATCACCAATCTATATAGCAGGATTCGGACGCAACAGAGTAGCAACTGGAGTACATGATGATTTATGGAGTAGATGCTGCTGCATTCAAATCGGAAACATCACAACTGCTTTTGTATCTGTTGATTTAATAGGTGTTATGTATCCAGAATATCAACGAATCCTATCTAATCTTGATGAATCAACCTCAATTGATGTAGTGGTTCTTACCAGTACACATAACCATGAAGGACCTGATGTGATAGGTCTCTGGGGAAAAGCAATCTGGTCTGGAATAACTTGGACATGGTATGACGAAGCATTAACAATCATTTCAGATACTATCAATGAGGCTTATGAAAACATGCAACCAGCTGGAATCAAAATAGCTCATACAATGGCTTCTAACATGTCAAGAGATAGCAGAGAACCAATCATCATGGAAGAACAAGTGGAAACCATCCAACTCGTTGATTATGATAAACAACCGATTGCTACAATGGTATGTTATGCTAGTCACCCTGAGATACTTTGGGATGAAAACACATTGATAACCTCAGATTACCCACATTATATGTATGAACACATTGAAGAAACAGTAGGAGGAACTTCACTATTACTCACCGGTCCAATTGGTGGATTGATCACGCCAAAAACCAGAAATCACACATTTGAAAGCGCAAAAAAATTTGGAGAAACCATTGCAGATCTCTCAATGACCTCTCTTCACAATGCTTCGATCATATGGGAAACAGAAATTCGAATAGAAACTCAAGAACTTTTCATTCCACTAACAAATCCTGTGTTTAGAGTTGCTTCAATCCTTAATATCTTAGACCGACCATTGTATAATTTCAGAAAAGATTTAAAAACTTCAGTTAATGTGATTGAACTTGGAAACGATGCATCTCTTCTACAAATAGTAACGGTTCCAGGAGAAGATTTTCCAGAAAACTGGTTCGAACTCAAAGAAAAAATGCATGCAAAACATCGAGTTCATATTGGTCTAGCAACTGATGAACTTGGTTATATCGTCCGTATTGAAGATTGGAATCCAAAAGATTACGAAGAAAGTATGAGTGCTTCAAAACAATTAGACCCACTTATTCACCAAACATTAGAAAGCATGCTTACACTACATTAAAATGTGTTAATATCCCAAAAAAATGACACTTATTTTTGCTACCATTATAATATATGTTGGCGAACATATTTTTCCATCCCAAAGTATATAAAACAATAAGTAGTAGAAAATCAAAAGACAAGGTCTTTGCGATGAATGAATCTTGTAAAAAAATAAAAATCGAATTTTAGGTAAATAATTGGAGGAAAAATAGTGTATACTAGAGAAATTAAGAATGCAATAAATTATGATAGAACAAAACATCCAGAACGAACAAATGCAACCTTTGGCCGAGTAGCAGAAGTATTAGAAAACGTGCTTGGGTCAGAAAGTGATGAGTTGATAACAAGTTTACAACAAAAACTCGATTCTGTTGAATTGAATACTGAGCTTTCGGAAAAACACACAGAACAAATCATATCAAGCTTGAATGCACACTCACTTACTCCCGATCAATTACAAAACATTGCTATACAACTACAATCATCAGAGATCTCCACAAAAGAAGCATTGGCATTACATAAGAAATACAAAGTCCCCGTTTCCCATTTAGAAAAAGATATCATTCCTGTTAAAGGTAATGGTTGCTGGATCCAAGACACCAAAGGAAACTGGTATATTGACATGGATAGCAATTACAGTGCGACGAATCTAGGAATGAGCAATCCTGAAATAGCACAAGGATTGTACAACCAAGCCAATTTATTAATTTCAATGAAAGAGGATCGAGTGCAAATCGCAAGAACTCGGTTTTTAAAAGAAATAATGGGTATGATGCCTAAAGATTTGAATTATTTTTACTGGCAGAACTCAGGAGGAGAAGCAGTTGATAAAGCACTAAAAATAGCAAAAGCATACACGAATAGCAAACAAGTCATCGCTTTTAAAAATGGTTTTCATGGACGAACACACGGAGCAGTTTCAGTTACTTGGAATGAAAATTATAGAAAACCATTTCATCTTAATGATGAAGATTGGGTGCATTTTGCTACATTTAATGATATTGATTCTGTTAAACAACTCGTTGAGGAAACCGGAGCAAAAATAATCATTATGGAAATGGTGCAAGGAGAAGAAGCAGGTAATCTCCCAGCAGACCCAGATTTTATAAAACAACTTTGGGAACTTAAAAAGGAAAAGGATCTGGTCATTATCGATGATGAGGTACAAGCTGGATTTGGACGAACTGCTGTTAAGAAAGGTGATTGGTTTGCCTGTCAAAGTTATGAAGTAGTTCCAGATATTATAACAATTGGAAAATCATTTGGAGGAAGCTATCCAGTTACCGCAGTAGTTACTAACGAAAAAATTTCCCAATCAATGAAACCAGGCTATGATGGATCAACATTTGGTGGTAATCCCATGGCCATGACCTCAGCACTCATTGCTACCCGTCAAATGAAAGAACAAAAGATTACCGAAAACGTTATTGAGCGTTCGAAACAGTTTTTTGATGGATTAAAACAATTACAACAGAAAAATGATATAATCGAAGATATACAAGGAAAAGGACTTATGATTTCATTATCGTTAGGATCTGAAAAAAATGTTTCTAAGGTACAAGATAAATTAAAAGAACACGGTGTGAAAACGAGTCTTTCAACAGGTAAATATCTTAGGTTTCTGCCACCAACGATTATCTCAGAAAGTGAAGTAGATCTGGTTTTAGATCGATTAGATACCTCAATACAACAGAGTTAAATCAATAATTTCACTTATGTTGTTATTATGGGGTATCAACCTTTTTTTCTCTATTTTTTAAATGTTCAAACAAACAATATTGAAAAAAGCAAGTATTTATAAACCATGAGGTGGATATAAGCAAATAATAAAAGAAGTAAAAGTAGTAATTCCACCAAAAAAATTTAACATTTTTTTTAAGGATTTATTTTTACGTTCTTTTTAAACTTGCACAGACAAAAAAGTCTGAGGAGGTGACAAACACATGAAAGGAACCGTAAAATGGTACAATGCAATGAAAGGCTTTGGATTCATAGAAGGAGATGACGGAGATATTTTCGTTCACCGCACATCTATTCCAGATGGAACTGAACTATATGAAGGCGACGAAGTCGAATTTGAAGTTGAAGAGTCCGATCGTGGACCAAAAGCAGTCAATATCGTAAAATTGTAATTTTCTTATTACAAGTATTACTTTTCAAAAGAGAGAGTTAATTCTACTAAATGAATTAACAAATCTCTCTTCTTTTCTTTAATTTTATTAATTTTTTCTTCTTTTAACTTCTTCTAAAACGTTTTCCACATGATCTTTTACACGTACATTATCCCATATTTTTTGAATAACGCCTTCAGTGTCGATAAAAAATGTTGAACGAATGGTTCCCATAAATTCACGTCCCATGAACTTTTTTAATCGCCATACACCATATTTTTTATGAATCTCTTTCTCTGGGTCGGAAATAAGAGTGATGTTAAGATCTTTTTTTTCGATGAACTTTTGATGGGATTGACAATTATCTTTACTAATTCCAAGAATAATTGTGTTATATTGTTGAAATTCATCTTTATATTGAGTAAACGTCATTGCTTCAAGAGAACAACCCGGTGTGTTATCCTTTGGATAAAAATAAAGAATTACGTTTTTACCACGGTACTCCTTTAAACATATTTGTTCTTCATCTTGATTCTGTAAACAAAAATCAGGTGCATTGTCTCCCACTGATAATGTTTCATTGCTCATGTGTTTGAGAATATTTCTTTTCTATTTGAGATTATCTGAAAGAATATGTTGTTAGTGCTAGAAATAGAATAATGAAAAATAATGAAATTAGGTTTATTTCTTTTTTCGTTTTTGTAATTGTTCTGGTGAATAAAAAGTCCTTCCGCAGTTAGTGCAGGTGATTGGTTCTTCGTCTTTTCGCCGTATCCAACGGTTCCCACAAAATGGACAATTTGCTCGCTTAATACAATATCCCCAAGGTATGAATGATTACCTGTTAAAAAATATATCTCTTCAAGTGTTTGATATAACATGGCATGATTTTTTTTTATTATTTTGTCTCCTCGATCAATTTTTCATTATTTTTTTTTCAATATGTTTGCAATAGTTAGTTTGATTCTAATTGAGATTAAAAAATTAATAAGAGTCTTATATTCAAAATAAATAACTTTAAAAAATTTTTTTAAAGTGTTTTTGAACTGTTTTCCAACTTTTTTTAGCAAAAATTTTATAAACATGTTCGTGTAGTAGTATATCCCAATTATGGGAGGTGAACAAAAAGTATGAATAAGTTATGGAAAAAAACAATAGTACTCGGAATCTTTGCCCTTTTTTTAGGTATGACGCTGGCGCCAAGTCTTTCTGCTTCGTACCAACAGGAAACAAAGAACAAGGAACAAACTAGTTATGCATCAATCCTGGATTACCAGGATTTTAAAGTAGATGAAAACAGAGATACTGACTCATTTCAAAATAAACTACAATCATTTCTACTGGATCTCAACAACCAACAGGCCGATAAAGATGGAATAGGGGAAATACTGAAAAAATTACTTAACTGGCTGGTCAACAAATCAGATAATCCACTCATTTCAATTCTGTTATCAAGATTACTTAATCTAGAACGATTACAAAACAAGGAAATTGTGATTAGTGCTGGATGGAACTATGATTTCAATCCATTGAAAAAAACAGAGTTTGAAATGATAAAACCGTTATCTCTTTGGAAATATGCTGATACCTCTGAGAAGATGAATATACCTAGTATAACTGTTCTTATATCTGGTGATCCTATGACAGTTGAAACTGTGGTTGGAAATCAATTTGGTTTTATGTATCGATTCAGAGGAATCTATGGAAACATACCTCAACAATTTCCAGAACAAAGTTTTACTTATATGATTGGAACCGCGCAAAACGCTGCAGCTCTTGAACTTCCAACGATGGATTTGTTTGCTAGCTAAAAAATAGATGAAACTAGCAACTCTTCTCCATATTTTTTTTTAATCCCTACGCAAGAAATTTATAAAGATTATATCCATCCAATCTTTACTAGTTTGTCCATCAACACCATACGCAACGACTTCTATTCGTTGTTTAAAAAAAGAAATCTTGTTCAAATGATAGTTGTATGGTGGCTCGGTATCTGTTTCTTGTAATTTTCCTTGAACATAGAATTCTACTTTTTCAATTAATGATTCATCAATAAAGACTTGTGCCCAGATCCAAATATCGTCAAATATAATCGTTCGTTTTTGTCGGTTTGATGCATCCTTTACTGGTTTTTGTTCTCTTCCTTCAAAATAAAACATTCCTTTATTCGGTGATTCAATATACACATAAGGATAAGATAATGGATTGTCTGAAATCCAGGCTAGACTAATTGAGATGAGTTCTGTTGTTCTCGTCAAATATGGTAAATCCATGTTTTCAATGGTATCATCTTTACTATGCCAATGAGGATTCCATGCTCCTTCAAAAAAAGCTATTGCGTCGAAACCATATCGGACGAAAGAATGATAATCGCTTCCGCCATGAGAATCTTCTGGAAGCGTTCTTTTTTCTAATGAAAAACCAATATCATATTGATCATTTAGCTGACTTATTTCATCCATCAACCAGGAAACATCTTCTGTTCCCCATAATCGAAAATTATTTACTGTTTCGCTATTTGAATATCCTATTCCATCCGCGTTGAAATCAATGATTGCTTTGTCCATATTTGTCTCATATAACCAGTCCCCGTATGCTTTGCTCCCAAGAAGCCCTTGTTCCTCCCCTGAAAAACAAACAAAATGGATAGTATGAGCAAATTCAAAATCGCTTAAAACTGATGCAGCAGTAAGAACAGCTGCAACACCAGATCCGTCATCATCGGCTCCTGGTGATACTTTTACACTGTCGTAATGTGCATTAAACACCAGTTCTAGGTTACTATCTGGATCTACTCCGGGAAGTGTTCCGATAACATTGAATCCGCTGAACCAACGAGGATTATATCTATTTCCAAAACTTGTCCAATTTTGAGTTGAGGTTATTAGGTCAAAAGATTCAAATTTTTGTTGAATATATTCTCCGGCTTTTTGACAGCCATATGTGCCGGTCATCCGAGGTCCGAAAGATACGAGGTCTATAAGATACTCTTCGATTACTGGTTGATTGATACGTTGCATGATTTGATTGATTTTTGAAATTAATAAAATATTATTTATTTCTTCAGATGCTGTACTGTTGGTCTGTAAAGGATATGTGATGGGAGATAGCAATCCAATGACTAAGATGAATGTAATCATATAACGAAACTGTTTGATCATAGATATCAATAACCAAATACAATTTATAATTATTATTCTATTTTAATATTGCTCTCTTTTGATTATCTCTTTATGCTTGTGGTTTAAAAATGGTAAGAGAATTTGCAGTATTATTGATTAGTTTGGTGAATTGAAATTGTTTGGATGACATACAAATTGATTTTTTTTATATGTTATGCTACTCTTCGATGAAAAATCAAAAAAATCTTTCATTGGACAAATTGTTTTCATCTATGTAATTTACTGTTTTGATGATTTGATGTGGTGAGGTATAATGAAAAACAAGGTTATCATGATTAATGAAATGATTGAGATGCCTAGTAATCCAAATTTTATACTGGCAAAAACAGAGTGAATGATAGCTAAAAGATTGTTGAATTGAAGCGGGTTAGATGCCATAGAAAGAATAAAAGCGTTTTCAATTGCATCACAGCAGGCAGCAGTAACTCCAGCAATAGAAATGAAATAACAACCAGTTTTTGTTTTTTGTGAATAGCTTATTTTTCTTCCTAAATTGAGACCTATGCTTAGTATTAATAGACCATAGATGATTAAATAAAAGTAATCAATAATTTGGACCAAGACATACAATTGTATTTGATCGGTTGTCATCGTTTGATAGTGAGATTTTATTTCTTCACCACTAAATGATAGTTGACTTTCTGAAAATGAAACAGGATATCCTGATTGTTCAAATGCATAATTCACAGTAAACATCAACAGTGGAAAAAGAATAATAGATATGATAAGTATTTTTTTTGTTCGTTCTTTTGGAAACAAGGTATCAAGGAAATCAAGGATCATAATTGGTATGAACATAGGTGGAGTATTTGAGCGTTTTTCAACTGGTTTCTAGCATTATTTTTCTTTATTTTTTTAATTCTTTTTGCTAAGTAGTGACATTTTTACCCAAAAATTATATAAAGATTTAGTGACAATATTTATCATGGTATCAAATATCGCGGAGGATAAGATGATATCTCAATGTCAAAAATGCCATAAAATATTTAGAACAAGCCGAAAAATCTGTCCACAATGTGGAGCAGCATTACTTTCAATCTAAAACAGGAATGTGATACAAAGAATGAAAGTTGACAAAGAAAAAAAATGTTCATATTGTGGGCATATATATCCATTCGACTTTTCATTTTGCCCACACTGTGGAAAGAAATCGAAACATAAACCTCAGAAAGATTAATATATCTCTCTTTTTTTCCAAGCAGTTAAAAAAACATTTCTAAGATCTTGCTTGTTTTTTGCTTTCAACCAGTTATCTTGAAAATCTTCCTGTTCTGCTATTTGAGCAACCCACATCAACGTATGCCAATAGAAGTTTTGTTGATCTTCTGATGCAACAATTGTAAAAAAACTATAAATTGGATCAATATCCTTTGAAAGTATTAACCCTTTTTTTGTTCTAACCAGAACAATATCAAGTTTTCCTCTCCCTTTG